>JAOUFU010000047.1 GCA_029858035.1 Phycisphaerae bacterium | reverse complement strand
AGAAATCTTTACTTCGACGGGCATCCCTGCGGCAATAGTATTCTTGGCAGCAATGAGAGCATAGACGGCTTAACGGCCAAACAAATGCGGGATTACTTTTTAAAGCGATATTCACCGAATAATATGGTGTTGGCGTGTGCGGGTAATTTTGACTGGAGTCAAATCTGTTCCGTTGTCGAGGCAGACTGCGGCAAATGGCAAAAGCAGGATGTCGGAAGAGAGCTGGAGGATTTTTCGGGCAGCAAGAAAAATGAACGTATTGAGAAGGCGAACCTGGCCCGTGAACATATATGCCTGATGAGTCCGTGTGTGTCGGCTCAGGACCCGAGACGATTCGCGGCTTCGTTATTAGGGGTCATCATCGGCGATGATGTCGGCTCACGATTTTTCTGGGAGCTGGTTGACAAGGCGCTGGCGGAGGCGGCAGCGATGCAATTCGGAGCTATGGATGGTACGGGGGTATTTCACAGCTATATCCGTTGCAGCAGTGAAAACGTTACGAAAGTGCTTGATACAATCAAGGGCATTTTCGCCAGCCTTTCGAAAAATGGGATAGGCGAAGAAGAATTACAAAAGGCAAAGAACAAGACTTTGAGCGCATTAGTGCTAAAGAATGAGCTTCCGATGGGTAGGCTGCTTGACCTTGGCTTTAACTGGACCTATTTAGAAGAGTATCGCACTATCGAAGACGATATTAATTCTATAAAAGCTGTTACCGTTGACGAGGTATGTTCGCTAATAGAGCAATTCGATTTAGGTGAATTCACACAACTTTCCATAGGGCCTGCGCAGGATAGTTCGTAGTTGGTAGTTCATAGTTTACTTTTTTCAAGAGTTGAATAAAAGGAGGTGCGAACTGATATGGGTGAGCAAACAAGGAGAGAGTTTCTCAAGGGAGTGGGGCTGGCAGCGGCTTCGGCGGGGACGCTGTCGGTTCTGCCAAGCTGTACGAGTATGGGCGGAGTGACCGCGAAAGGAAAGCGGCCGAATGTCGTTTTGGTCATAACCGACGACCAGGGCTATGGAGACTTAGGATGCCACGGCAATCCGGTTATTCAAACGCCGAATCTTGACCGGCTGCATTCCCAGAGCATTCGCCTGACGGACTTTCATGTCGATCCTACATGTTCGCCGACGCGGTCGGCCCTTATGACGGGGCATTACTCAACGAGGACGGGTGTATGGCATACGATTATGGGCCGGTCGCTGCTGGGCAAGCACGAAGTGACAATGGCTGACGTTTTCTCGGCAAGCGGGTATCGGACGGGCATCTTCGGCAAGTGGCATCTGGGGGACAACTATCCGTTCCGGCCACAGGACCGCGGATTCGACGAGGTGCTGATCCATAGCGGAGGCGGGGTCGGTCAGGGGCCGGATTACTGGGGCAATGATTACTTCGACGATACGTATCAGCATAACGGCGAGTTTAAGAAGTTTTCCGGTTACTGTACGGACGTGTGGTTTGACGGCGCGATGAAATTTATTGAAGCCAATAAGGAGAGGCCATTCTTTTGTTACCTTACTACTAATGCGCCACATGGGCCCTATCTTGTCGCTGAGAAATACAAGAAAATGTACGAGGGCAAAGAGAATGTACCCAACGCCGCCTTCTATGGGATGATTACCAATATTGATGAAAACATGGGACGGCTTATGAAAAAGCTGAAAGCGCTGGGTCTTGAAAAGGACACAATTCTTATCTTTATGACCGACAATGGAACAGCGGCGGGGATTCGCAAGGGCTTAGTTTTTAACGCGGGTATGCGCGGAGCAAAGGGGAGTGAGTATGACGGCGGGCACCGGGTGCCTTGTTTTATTCGATGGCCCGGCGGTGAATTGGAGGGAGGCAGGGACGTCAGTTGGCTGACGGCACATATCGATATGCTGCCTACTCTGATTGGTTTGTGCGGACTAAAGAAACCAAATGGTGTGGAATTTGATGGAACCAGTCTTGTGCCTTTGCTAAAGAACAGAAGCGTCAGGTGGTTTGAACGCACGCTGTTGGTCCACTCGCAGCGAATCGAAAATCCTGAGAAGTGGCGGAAGAGCTCGGTTATGACGGACCGATGGCGGCTGGTCAACGGCAAAGAGCTATACGATATAAAAGCCGACCCCGGACAGAACAACAATATCGCCGACGAAAATCCGAAGGTTGTTGAGAAACTGCGCAAGGCTTATGAAGAGTGGTGGGCGGACCTGTCCAAGGTGTTCAATGAGTACTGCGAGACTATTATTGGTTCGGACAAGGAAAATCCTGTCCGATTGATGTCTCACGACTGGCATACTCCAAGAGTTCCGTGGAACCAGGGTGCGGTGCGCAGCGGGATGCAGGCGAACGGTTTCTGGGCGGTGGAGATTGAGCGTGATGGCAGGTATGAGTTTGCTTTGCGTCGCTGGCCGTTGGAGGTGGATAAACCCATCACGGCAGCCATTGAGGACGGTAAAGCTATTAGTGCAACTAATGCGAGACTCAAAATTGCGGATGTGGATGTTAGCAAGCCGGTTCCCACAGATGCGCATGCGGCGACATTTAGGGTACAGCTTAAAGCAGGCAAGACGCGCTTACAGACGTGGTTCACGGACGACAAAGGTGAATCCCGCGGTGCGTATTATGTTTATGTGAAGCGCTTATGATTAGGAGTCAGGAGATGAAGAATATCGGACAAAACAGGAGGGATTTTCTTAAGGCGGCGGGAGCTGCAGCGGGTTTAGTGTTTATGCCGAGGTTGGCATTCGGCAGGCGGAAGGCTGCAAGCAAACCTAACATCATGGTTATCATGTCTGACGAGCATAATGCAGGCGTTATAGGCAGCTATGGCAATGATATTGTGCGGACGGCTAATCTGGATGGTCTTAGCCGGAGGGGGGTGACGTTCGAGAGCTGTTACTGCAATTCGCCTTTGTGCGTACCATCGCGTCTTTCGTTTACTTCGGGCAAATATATTTCGCGAGTAGGCGCCTGGAGTAACAACTGCTGGCTTAGCAATGCGGATTGCCCGTCGCTGCCGCGGATTATGAACGCGGCGGGTTACGAGTCGGTGCTGTGCGGCAAGATGCACTACGACCGGACGCGGCGGTATGGATTCATAGAGATTGGCGGCAATATGAACAACTCCCGCAAGACGGGCAAAGGCGGACGCCGCAAAGCCGGTGACCTTGCGCCCAAGGCAGGGATGTCGGAACGTTTTGGCAATTTTCACACAGGGGACCAATCGAGTATTTTGACTCACGACAGAAAAGTAACGGCGGGTACGGTGGAGTTTCTGAATAATCGCAAGGCCGGTGACAAGCCGTTCTTTTTGTTCGTGGGTTATCTCGCACCACACTTTCCGCTGATTGTGCCGGAGAAGTACTGGGAGCCATATAAGGGCAAGGTCCCCATGCCGAAAATTCCCGAAGGTCATCTGGAAGCGCAGCCTCGAAATTATAAGCACCTGCGTATCGGATTCAAGGTTGAGGACGCGCCGGATGATATCGTGCGGAAGGGCCGCGAGCTTTACTACGGGCTGACGCAGTGGCTTGATGATGAAATAGGCAAGGTTCTAAAAGCGCTGGGCAACAGTGAAGCGGCTGACAACACAGTCGTAATTTACACGACCGACCACGGTGAGAACATGGGCGAGCACGGGCTATGGTGGAAGAACTGCATGTATGAGCACGCCAGCAGGGTGCCGCTGATCGTGAGCTGGCCTTCGCGGTGGAAAGGCGGACAGCGGCGAACACAGGCCTGCTCACTGGTGGACGTGGTGCAAACTATCGCGGAGTTAGGGGGAGCAGAGGTTCCGGGTGATTGGGACGGAGATTCCATGGTCCGCTGGCTTGATAATACAAACAGTGACTGGAAAGACCTTGCCGTGAGCGAATACTACGCCCACAACATTGCATCGGGATTTGCGATGATTCGCATGGGCAAGTACAAGTATGTTTATCATACGGCTGCTGATGAGAACCACCCGGCGGAGCGGGAGCTATATGACCTTGAGAGCGATCCTGGAGAATTTACGAACCTTGCTGGACAGGCAAAGTACAAGCGCCAGGTTGGCGCGATGCACTCTGCTCTTGTTAATGAACTGGGTGAGGAGCCGGACAAGACCGAGCAGCGCTGCCGGGCCGACTACGCCCGGGGTTATCTGCGGAGTGATAGTAAAAACATGAAAAAGAAAAAAAGGGCTTGAGGAGGAACAGCATGTCCGGTCAGCCAAGAAGAGAATTCCTGAGAAAAGCCGGGACTTTGGCATTTTCTGTGGGAACACTATCGGTATTGCCGGGCCGTTCAAGTGCAGATCAAATCGCAGGAAGAAAAGAAAATGCCCGCATGTTATCCTGATAAAGATCGACGACTAAGGGTGTGGTGATGTGCGGCCGTAAAAATGAGAAGGATTGATTAAAAGATTGTTGATGTCGAACGGAGTAAATCGTGTTTTTTTAAGCGTTTAGGTTAGGAATTTCAGTTCAGGAGAATTTGATGAGTTATTCTTGTACACGTCGAAGTTTTATGAAGTTCGTGGGGGCAGGCATTGCCGCCCTTGCTCTGCCGAACATGCGGGCCTTTGGTACGGATAAAGAGAAGCCGAATATTCTTTTTATATTCGCAGACGACCAGTGTTTCGAAACCCTGCGATCGCTCGGCAATGACGAGATACAAACGCCCAACCTCGACAAGCTGGTCCGGGGCGGTGTAACGTTTACCCACGCTTATAACCAGGGCGCATGGCACGGTGCGGTGTGCGTCGCAAGCCGTACAATGCTTAACACCGGACGATTCCTCTGGAATGCAAAAAACGCGGAACCAACTCTCAACGACGAAGCAGCAAAGGGGAGGTTCTGGTCCCAGTACATGAAAAAGGCCGGTTATGAAACGTATATGAGCGGCAAGTGGCACGTCAAGATCGATCCGAAGAAAATCTTCGACAACGTCACCAATATCCGCCCCGGTATGCCCAACCAGACAAAGCAAGGATATAACCGCCCCATCGAAGGCAGGGAGGATGTGTGGAGCCCTTATGACACGAAGTTCGGCGGCTACTGGAAAGGCGGCAAACACTGGAGTGAAGTCCTGGGCGACGCCGCCGAACAGTTCCTCACAAAAGCAGCAAAAAGCGACAATTCCTTCTTTATGTACCTGGCTTTTAACGCCCCCCACGACCCGCGACAATCGCCGAAGGAATACGTCGACAAATATCCGTTGGAGAAGGTAAAGGTTCCGGTAAACTATCAGGATGAATACGAGTACAAGGACGCTATCGGATGCGGCAAAAATCTTCGCGATGAAAAACTGGGCCCATTCCCCCGAACCGAATATGCCGTCAAAGTTAACCGGCAGGAATACTATGCGATAATCACGCACATGGACGCGCAAGTGGGGCGCATTCTCGACGCACTCGAAAAAACCGGCAAGGCCGACAACACATATATCTTCTTCACCGCCGATCACGGGCTGGCGGTCGGCCATCACGGCCTGTTCGGTAAACAGAACATGTTCGACCACAGCGTAAGAGTGCCATTGATGGTCACAGGTCCGAATGTCCCGAAAAATAAAAAAATCGACTCCCCCATCTACCTGCAGGACATTATGGCAACTTCGCTTGATCTGGCCGGAGTTGAAAAACCAGCGCAGGTCCAGTTTAAGAGCCTGCTGCCCCTGATCGAAGGCAAAAGTAAACAATCTTACGACGCTGTTTACGGCGGCTATATGACACTCCAGCGGATGATCACCATGGGCGGTTACAAGATGATATATTATCCCAAAATCGATAAGACGCTGCTCTATGATCTAAGAAACGACCCGCTGGAGATGAAAAACATCGCAGACGATCCGGCAAATGCAGGAATTATCAAAAATCTTAGAAAGCGTTTCAAACAACTGCAAAAAGAAACCGGTGATACGCTTTCGATTTCGAATTAAAAGTATCTATTTGTATTGATAGTTGTGAGTTGTGAAGATAATGAACCGCAACATTTTCCCGTTGGATGACAGCGTACACTGGATAACCAGCACGCCGGCAGTAATTACGGCTTAAAGTTTATAACGTCAGGTGTATTGGGAGCAGAGAAATGGGATTTTTGTTCTTGATTAATTGTGATAATCCGATTATAGTCAGAACTTGTTAATGTAGGTTATAGCGGTGATTATGGAAAATAGTAATGAACAATTTAATACCAATAGCGATCTGCGTAAAGCAGATGTTCTTCGCGCACGAGATATAATACCGGGTGTCCCGCCATACGGTAACATAGCCGGCCAGGAAGAAAATTTGCAGGAAACAGCCCAAAACAATCCTTACCCTCCTGCACTGCCAAAAACACCGGCCGAAACGGATAAAAAAACAAGCGAAATACCCAAATTCAATCTTGCCGAAGAGATTATGGCTGAGCATCGAAGAATCACCGCGATACGAAGAAAAGGGCCCGGTGAAAAAGATGAAGGTCAAAAGCAGGAGTTGGAAGCTGAGCCGGGCGGGGATGCAGCCGGGCAGCCGAAGCCGGCGTTATCAGAACAAAAACAAATCATTGCCGAGATTGTGGCCAGGGATATTGAAAGTCTGTGCAGGGGCGGTACCTGGGGTGGCCAGAAACAGGAATTTCAAGGACAAGAATAGGGGCGAGAAACAATAAATCCGGCCTCAATCATAGATGTGCTTACAAACCCTTGTAATCAGCTCAATGGGGATATTATTTGTGTGGAGTCTTTGCACAGCGTCGTAAAAAAATGCGGTTTACCAGTTATCTTCTTGCAATATGGGCCCGGACAATATAGATTAGGACAAAATTACTCGGAGAGGTGACCGAGTGGCTTAAGGTAACGGTTTGCTAAACCGTCGTAGGGGTATACGCCTCTACCGCGGGTTCGAATCCCGCCCTCTCCGTTTTTTGCATTTCTTATTTTTTCGAATTAAATTAGCAATATTTTCCCCTTTAAATTATATAATACTAAATGCTCGAAGAATGCATTTAAGGGATTGAAAAGATCCATACAAGAACCCGCATCCAATTAATAACGGTATAATCAAATAAATACAAAAGAAACCTTCCTCTTTTAAATCCTTAATAGATATTCCTCCCCTTACCGAAAACAAAAAAACTAGAAGCATTCCAAATCCAACTATAGCCATTATTATCATTACATAACTAGCAGAAGCAACATAAGCTGTTCGAGAAACTTCTTTATATTTGCCGTGACTTCCAAAATAGTAACGTCCGTCCTCAATTTTTCCATTTGCAGCATCACCGCCGAAAATAATTACTGTAATAATAAAAACCAAAAATGATATAATAAGGAATGTAACAAATATTTTTATTTTTTTATATAGATGCATTAAAGAACTTTGAAAATTATACTTTTTGATTTATTAGATTTTTAATTTATTCAAAAAAATAAAGCTGAATTTCAAATTTAATTAAAATAGTATATTTAAGTGCTTTTGCATAAATAACTTACTATTAACTAATATATACACAGTGTTTTCAGCTTTCCAATCATTCTTATGCTGTTTTTCCATGTCAGCACCGATGCTGATCATGTTGAGTTTGCTTACGATGGGCCTTCCTTCGAGGAAAATAATCCGCGCAATAAGTTTCTCGGCATGTTTCATCTCGTCAATAGCTCGCTTCTGCTCCACCTCATGCAGATGCTTATAGCCCCAATTCTCACACATTTCAGCGTGAACAATGTATTGGTTGATAGCTGTTAGTTCCTCGCCCATACGGGCATTGAGTTTCTCGATAATCTTCTCTTGACCTTTGATGCGTTTACTCCAAATCGAATTATTTGACTAATATTGACTGTGTGCCTTCAACCAATCACACGCTCCGAGCAACCTGAAAGACATCTGAATTTTCCACCAGCGCGTTCTTCCGACATCCCTGCCCTGCACAAAAGACGACAGGGCCAAGCTGACCGTTTCAATATCCGGATTAGAACTGACCGCACATATTGATTGATACCTCCGAAGCCCTGTTGACTTACTCACCTTTGACCTTGACCTTGGTAGGCTTGGCCTTCGGCGACTTCGGCAACTTCAGTGTTAGTATGCCGTTTTTGCACGCCGCTTCTATCTTGTCCGCATCTATCTCACTTATGAGGTTCAGATCTCGTCTGAAGCTGCCATAGGACCGCTCTACGTGATAGAAACCCTTCTCCTTTTTCTCTTCCTCTTGTTTTTTCTCACCCTTGATTGTCAGGACATTCCCATGAACAGAAATATCGACATCCTCAGGTTTGCACCCTGGGATCTCAGCCTTGACGATGAACTCATTGTCATTCTCAGCGATGTCAAGTGCCGGCCAGCGACTGCGACCCCAGGCAGGCCAGTCCCAATCTCCAAAGAAACCGCTGATGAGATTGTCCATCTCGTTATGAAGCCGGGCTAACTCGCCACTCTCTCTCTTTCTTACAGGTAACATTGCCATTTTATTTGCTCCTTTCTATTGCGAATTATTTTGGAATCCGGGCTGTACGGTCTGGATTTACAGTTCCACGGGTTTACAGAGGTTCTCGGCCTTATTGGCTTTTGCGCCACAGTTCTCGCACTTGTATTGCGGATTCTCGGTTAATGCCATGAACTTTACCGGTTTTTTCTTGTCGAAGCCCTCTGCTTTTAGCGCACACATGTGCATTTTATGCTCTTTCTTCTTACAATCAGGATTACCTGTCATAATAATATCCTTCGAGAAAATGGCTTTTTCTCGTTTTAATAGTACTACTTACTTCTACTGGGCCATTCAGCAGAAGTTCTCTTTAATTATTTCAAAGACTCATATTAAACATATCTCATTTAATCTTTTATAAACGATTATCATCAGTTATCTGCTGCCGACGGATAAACAAGCCGGTCAGTTGCTTTTGTCGCGATTTCCTCTGGTCCTGCTATCTTTTTTAATCTCGGTTTTTCGTTCATTGGCCGGTCGAGAAGGCGGGCTTTTCTTAAAGATATTCATGAAATCCCTCCTGCCAGTCACAGGTGAGGCCGGGATCTTTACCTGCTCCGGCCTGGTCTTAGGGACTTTGTTTTCCACAGATGACCGAACCGTTTTCTGACCTGTTGCCGGGGACTCCCAGCGGCTTCGCTCCTTACGGAACTTGTGTACGTCGGTCGATTGTATCGAGAGTTTCTCTTGTGCGTTGGTTTTTATATTCCCGAACTTCAGTGGGGACTTTTTGTCGGCAACGAAAGCGCTGATCGGCTCAGCCATCCGAAAGTTTCTTCGCTGCGGCTCGGGTAATCTGACCAGTCGATTCTCCATCTCTCGATATGTTCTCGGTGGACGAAGATCCTTATTGGCGCGGCGACGATCGTACTCATCCCGCTCATGCTCATCCCAGCGAGGGTCGGTCTTGCGTAAATGCCAGCGGTTATATTCATAAATCGGATCATACCACGTATGATATTGCTTAAATTCAAACCACGGGTAAATGCCGATGCTAATGTAAGTGTCATCATAATAATCGCCGAAGTAATAGTGCCAGTAACGCGGACGGGTAAACAGGCTGAATTGCAGATTACCAATGTCAACGACAATGTTGAGTGAGTAAGAAAATCCAGGTCTCTCGTAAATTGTCCTTGGGAAATAGACCGGCGAGAATAAAACCCCTCGGCGATTCAGCACGTAGTCCCAGTATCCTCCGACGAATACATAACCCCGCGGTGTCCAAACGTAGTGTGACGGCATCCAGACCCAGTCCGTCTTAGCCGCAAGCCAGTAACCCGGCCGCCGAATATACTGGCCCTGATACCAGTACCAACAAGACGGCACCCATATATTGTCCGAGTATGGCGGGGCACCAGGTGGTTGTACTTCTTCCATAGCAGGTGGTGCCGGCAAATACTCAATCTGCCCGGCGCTCGTCACCGGCATCCAGAAACCAGGCACCCACTGCCAGCCTTCTGGCGCTTTGCTCCAATACCCTGATACCCAATACATGTTGTGTGGAGCAGCTCTCCAACAACCGCTGATCCAGATATAACTGTTTCGTTCTGAATCCCATGCCCAATAACCCGGCACCCAGACGAATTGTGTTCCTACAGGCCTGTCCGTCGGTGGATTTTCGACTATGTTGGCAGGTGGCTGGGTTGGAGCCACTAAGCCCGGCTGAAGCTGCAAGTTTACCGGTTCGGCAAAGGCTTCATGCACGGGGCCGCGTGTCAAAACCTCCGGCTGTTCCTCCGCCGGCATCGGCGGAGGCTTTTCATCGGCGTTACCATATAACGGACCAACCGAAAGAGTCAATGTCATTACTATAATAATTGTTGTTTTCATTTGTTTTTTCCTTTCTGAAAGATTCTCTTCTTTCAATGAATACGACTTATTTAATCCCATTCCATAGGCTTTAAATTATCTAATCCGCATCATATGCACTACATGAACATGGGAAATCCGGGCTATGTGTTCTTTTACTATCTTTGAGAGTCTGTCTTCCCTGTCGGCTGTACTGGAGGTTGAGTCGGTTGAGTCACAGTCAAATGCTTTTTCGCATCCATAACTTTACCCAATTTGTCTATTTCCTGGCCGATTTTCTCGACGGCCTTGCCGACTTTTTCGGCTACCCAGCCGGTTCCCTCCACGAGCTTGCCAGCCAACAGGCCCACGTCCTTGATCTGCCACTGCAGACTCTTAATTGTTTGAACTTTTGATTCACGGCCTAATAATAACGTAGGCCTAACACGTGTAAATCGGGGTAATATCTGTTTTTACTGTCCATCAGAACACGCATATTCCTGTAGGGGAGAACCACTACGGTACTACTGCCAAAACTCCTCTCATTCCTTCCTCAGGGGGATATGATGTTCCTTGGCCATCCCAAAAAAATGGGATTTTCGATTGACGACCCGATTGATTCTGTTAGACTTATGTCCATATTGAATTGATAGTCTGTGTTTCTTGTATGGAATTCGAGAAATGCCTGCCAAAAAGGACACTGCCGAGCAAGGGCCGTTGGCAGAGGAGCATAGCTTATTAGCTGCAATCGTACACGACTCCAACGATGCCATAACGATACAGGATTTTGACGACAATTTCAAGCTCTGGAACCTCGGGGCGGAGCGGATATACGGTTATAATAAAACTGAAGCCTTCAAGATGAATGTCGGCCAAATTGTCCCCAATCATAAACTGGATGAAGTCCTGGTGTCTACGAAGATGTCGAGAGAAGGAGAAGAAGTCCGGTCTTTTGAGACACAGTGTCTGACAAAAAACGGTCGACTGATAGATGTCTGGATCAACATCTCGATACTGACCGATGAAGCAGGCAATCCGGTTGGCGTTACTACAACCGAGCGTGACATTACCGAACGCAAGCGACTGGAAAGAGAGTTATTGGCAATAAAGGAAAAAGAACAAAAGCTGATCGGCCGAGAGCTGCGACAGTATGGGCCAAATACTTACGGGCATTGCTGTTAAGAGCAAGGGATTGGAAATAAAACTTAACAAGACATTGGAGGAGTCGACCGATGCTTCAGAAATATGCAAGCTGACCAATGAAGCTATAGCGCAGACGCGTCGGCTTGCGAAAATTCTTCAACCGGTCGACCTCGAAGCCGGCGGCATAAACTCGGCATTACAAACATTAGTCTCTAATACTGAAAAACTATTGGGATGCTCGTGTCAATTAAAGTCTGAAGAACCTGTCGCATTTAATGACCCGGTTCAAGCCAAACAGGTTTATCGTATCGCTCAGGAAGCCATTACCAATGCGATTAAACATGGTAAAGCAAGGAAAATTAGTATAGAGTTGACCTCGGACAAAGACTAATATATCTTATCGGTCAAAAGCGATGGAAAGGATTTTCCAAAGGTCTTAACTAAGAAAAAAGGGCTCGGGTTGAAAATTATGGAATACCGCAGTAATATGATAGGAGGCTCCCTTGGCATTCACAAAGGTGATAAAGACGGTACAATAGTAACCTGTGTATTTGCAAACAAAGGGCATTAATCTCACTAAAAAAATATTATGGCAACTGTCAAAAAGCAGGCTAAAAAAAATGAAACAAAAACACAGATACTGCTGGTCGATGACCACCCGGTAGTACGAGATGGACTTACTGCGATTATCAACCATCAACGGGATCTTAATGTATGTGGTGGTGCTGATGATGCTCACCATGCACTGAAGGCTATCAGTGAATTGAAGCCTGATATTGTTGTTGTGGATATATCTCTAAAGAATTCAGACGGAATTGAACTTACTAAAAGTATTAAAGCCCAATACCCGAAATTACGTGTCCTTGTACTCTCAGTTCATGATGAATCGATATATGCCGAGCGAGCCCTTCGAGCAGGTGCCAGGGCTTATCTTATGAAGGAAGTGGTGTCCGAAAATATCGTCAACGCAATTCGTACAGTTCTAAAAGGCGAGATATACGTAAGTAACACAATTTCAAAAAAATTCCTCCAGGAAATTGCCGGGGACAAGGCGGCCACAATAAAAACACCGGTCGAAAATCTCAGCGACCGCGAATTTGAAATTTTCCTTTTGATTGGCGAAGGATATAAAGCCTCCCAGATAGCAAAGAGGCTTCATCTGAGTGTGAAAACAATTGAAACTTACCGCGCACGGCTTAAAGAAAAATTGAATCTTGCCGATGCGAATGAACTGCTACAGTACTCCATAAAATGGGCCAAAAATAAGGACAAGTAAAAGTTCTTTCTCATTTACACATCTTGATACAAACTTCTACCCTCCACACCCCACAAAAGCCCTGTAAAACTGAGGTTCACTTCATTTGGAACTGGGTGAATATAATGCCGCATCTACACAGCAAGTAAGTATTTTCACCTACATCAAAAACAGGTGCGCCCCCGATTTACGGAAATTAGAATTATGTTATTATTCGGTGTATAAGGGACAAAAGGTTTGTCGGCCGAACAAGACGCGGGCTGGTAAGCGTGGCAGAGAATTCTGATGTCCTTTTTCTTTTTGATCGCAGAATCTAAACTGAGCGTCAAATGATGCTCGAATTCAAAAAGGACAGAGTATGAAGACCTCAAGTACGGGTATATCGCTTATCAAATTGCACTGTGCCCCTGAGATCCAACTTTGCCCTGAGTGTGGGGTCCGCATGAGTGAATTAAATCGACTTATAGAAGGTGGACTCACTTATGTGTGGTTTGGGTGCAGCAGAGAAGAGTGTGACGGTCAATGGATGCAAATATGCATCGGTTCCATTGTTGTGAAAAAGGATAGCTTATGAAAATTGGAGTGATGTCAACGGGACCAACTCTTGAACACTTTGTAGGAGCATTAGTCAAGTTTTCCGGATATTTGCCGATTATCGACCTCAAGACATTGCAGTATTTAGCCGCACAGAATCCTGTCCACGCTCTAAGCGAGCCTGCGGCGGGAAGACTATTCGCACAGGTACTTGTGCAAAGTAGAGTGGACGCGATTTTAACGGGAAACTGTGATCGCAATATACACCAGACGCTATGTAAGGCCGGCGTACAGGTTGTTAGCGGCAAGACAGGTATAGTTTACAGGATTGTTGAAAGCTTCAAACGGTCGTACCAATCCACATAATCTTGAAAAATAGAAAGCTTAAACTATTATGGATGATGCGAGAGAACAGCACGGGACCAGCCAGGTGAGCAAGAGAATCATGATTGTTGATGACCACCCTGTGGTCCGCACGGGATTGGCGCAATTCATCAGCCAGGAACCTGATCTTGTGGTGTGTGCCGAAGCCGGAAATGCTCAACAGGCTTTCGAGGCTGCTGAAAAACAGCAAGTTGATTTGGCTATTGTCGATATGTTACTGGAGAATACAACCGGCATTCAAGTTACTAAAGATTTGAAATTGAGATGCCCTGGTTTGCGAGTTCTGATACTCTCACTGAGTGATGAGCGGTATTATATCAAGGGAGCCTTTCAAGCTGGCGCCAGAGGATATGTCACCAAAGAGGAGGTGGCGGAGGAAATCATAAATGCAATCCGCCAGCTCCTGGACGGCAAGATCTATCTGAGCGGCCGTGTAGCTCTGAAATTCACACGCAAGATGCTCGAAAGGATCAGGGCGGGCGATTTCGACGACTCAGTATGGGAATAATGACTATGCTGACTGTACAGTAAGCAACAGGTATCAATCGAGGGAAAGCCAGAACAGAATGCGATGTTGCACTTGAATCAAATAGTGAGCCCTAAATGAAAGTATTCCGGCGTTTCAAGCAACAAACAGAACAAAAACGCCACTTAACATATTTTGAGCAACATAAGGAAGTATTGTACATGCCATACAATATTCGCATTGTAAGTACATACCCGCCAAGGACGTGTGGAATTGGCACATTCTCACGCGATTTGGCCAATACCCTGGAACATTTTACAGGGGAAGTAGGCAACTTGCGTATTGCTGCGATTGATAACGACAATGGGCCTTATAATATCCCCGTGGACCTGACTATCGACCAGTACAATCCTGAATCATGGCGTTGCGCCATAAGGGATATTATCGCAAGGTCAAACGAGAGCCCTAATCCGACCGTTGTTCTGCTGCAGCATGAATACGGATTACCTTATGGATCTCATGCAAAACGCCGAACTGAGACAGAAGATGGGTGAAGCTGGAAGAAAACGGGCTGTTGAGAGCTGTGACTATCGGGTTGCAGCCAAGAAATTTTTCAAGCTTGTCAACGAAAAAATGGGAATTTCATGAAGTGAATAAATATGAGAACAATCTGATTGAGCAGGCAAATGAATCTGCAATTGAAGTGTTGCCTCACAATATGCATGGCCCCTGTTGGGGACTTCCAAGAACAGTATGATGGGATTAAGCAAGAAAGAGATAGAAGACAATGCGTATCGGAATTGCAGCAGACCATGGTGGTTTTGAACTAAAGGAACTTTTGGCGAAGGCCCTTCGTGATTTAGATTACGAAGTCATGGATTTTGGTGCCTCTGGCCTAAACCCAGAAGATGATTACCCTGATTTAGTCGTTCCGTTGGCTAAAGCAGTATCCGATGGCAAGGTTGACCGTGCAGTGGCGATTTGCGGCAGTGGTGTTGGTGCTTGCGTTGTCGCCAACAAAGTGGCAGGTGTACGTGCGAGCTTGATTCATGAAACTTTTTCGGCTCATCAAGGAGTTGAGGACGACGACATGAACATGATCTGCCTTGGCGGCCTCGTGGTCGGCCATGCGTTCGCATGGGAATTGGTAAAAACGTTTCTCGATGCTAAATTCAGCGGTGCTGAGCGATTCAAACGCCGCCTGGCGAAGGTTGCGGCACTGGAAAATAAGGAGGCAAAATCATAAAAGACAATCCTTTGAAAAAATTGGGAACGCTCGGTCAGTCCATTTGGCTCGACTACATCAGGCGTGATCTGATCGCAAACGGTGATCTTCGACGTTTGATTAAGGAGGATGGACTGCGCGGTATGACCTCGAACCCATCCATCTTTGAGAAGGCGATAGCAGAAAGCCATATTTACGACCAGGACATTCGTGACATCGCCCTTAAGAAAAAAGATGTTAAAGCAATCTATGAAGCTCTCAGCCGGCACGACGTACAGAACGCTGCTGACGAGTTCAGGTCCGTATATGAAAAGACTGACGGCAAGGACGGATATGTCAGCCTGGAGGTCAACCCTCATCTGGCGCATGACACCAAGGGTACAATTGAGGAAGCACGCCGATTGTGGATTGCACTAAACAGGCCCAAC
>JAOUFU010000461.1 GCA_029858035.1 Phycisphaerae bacterium | reverse complement strand
TAATCAATCAGGCTTTTTGCAAACGGTATTTCCTTGCTGGATGTCATTCCGGACGGCTCAAAACGAGCGTGCCGGAACTTATCGACCAAGGTGAATAAAGGCACACCATACTGCAACGCCATTGAAGTACATGTGCCTATAACATCCATAAGGCCACCGACGGTGCTGCCCTCCTTGGCCATAGTGATAAACAACTCACCAGGCTGACCGTCCTCGTACAGCCCCACCGTCAGGTAACCTTCATGCCCAGCAACAGAGAATTTATGTGTAATACTTTTTCGAGTGTCCGGAAGCCGGCGTCTGAACGGGCGGGCCTGGGCGGACACTTCATCAGCTTCGGCCCTGGTTTTCCTGTGCTTTTTTGTAGAGACAGGCTGCAGTTGTTTAGAGCCATCGCGATAGATAGCAACCGCCTTTAAACCAAGCTTCCATCCTTCGGTATAAGCAACGCCAATTTCTTCGGTAGTACTTTCCTTCGGCATATTGACCGTTTTGCTGATAGCGCCGGATATAAACGGCTGTACCGCCGCCATCATTTTCAAGTGCGCCATGTAGTGGATATGCCTTTTGCCGTCCCTTGGCTTAAAAGCACAATCAAAAATCGGCAAATGATCCGGGTTTAGCTTTTGTGCCCCCTCGATAGTTTCATTTTCATCTATACAATCGCAAATTGATTTGATATCGTCGGCACTATAGCCAAGCCTATCCAGAGCCATCGGCACGGTTTTATTAACAAGCTTTAGCATTCCGCCGCCGGCCAGTAACTTGTATTTGACGAGGGCAATGTCGGGCTCAATGCCTGTCGTATCACAATCCATCATAAAGCCGATAGTTCCGGTCGGCGCAAGGACCGTCGCCTGGGCATTGCGAAATCCGACCCTGGAGCCGGCGTCAAATGCCTCATCCCAAGCATCCTTGGCGGCGTTTCGGAGATAGTCCGGACAATGAGAATCCGGAATATCATAAGCGTTTTGGCGGTGCATATTGATAACTTTAAGCATCGCATCAGTGTTCTTTTCAAATTCCTCAAAAGGGGCCATAAGCTGCGCTATTTCCGCACTTGCCGCGTAAGCGGTTCCGGTCATTATAGCGGAGACAGCAGCGGCAAATGCCCTTGCCTGGTCGGAATCATAAGGCAGTGCCTGGCTCATAATAACAGAACCGAGATTGGCGTAACCAAGGCCCAGGGGCCGGAACAAATGGCTGTTTTCGGCAATTGATTTGTCGGGATAGCTTCCGTTATCAACCAGAATCTCCTGAGCGATGATGAAGAGCCGAATCGCCTTCTTAAGGCTGTCCACGTCAAAAGAGCCGTCGTCCCTGCGAAACTTCATAAGATTGAGCGAAGCTAAATTGCAGGCCGAATCATCGATGAACATATATTCGCTGCAAGGATTTGATGCGTTGATTGGCCCGGAGCTTGGGCATGTGTGCCAGCGGTTGATTGTAGTGTCGTATTGCAGGCCGGGATCGCCGCAAAGCCTTGTACCTTCGGCAATTAACTCCATTAACTGGCGTGCCGAATGCTCCTGCATTTTTTCACCCGTTGTTACGGCATAGGTGGCCCACTTGCCATCTTTTTCCGCCGCTTGCATAAACTCATCGGTTACGCGGACAGAAAGATTTGAATTCTGGAACATCACACTGTTATAGGCTTCATTGTTGTAATCACCGCCGTATCCGGCCTCAATAAGCGCCCTTGCCTTTTTTTCCTCCTCAGTCTTGGAGGTAATGAATTCTTTAATGTCGGGATGCCTGACCTTCAGGGACTGCATTTTTGCGGCCCTTCTGGTTTTGCCGCCAGATTTAATCACGGCTGCTATCTGGTCATATACCCTCATAAAGCTCAAAGGACCGGAAGGCTTGCCACCGCCGGAGAGTTTCTCCTTACTGCTTCTCAGTGTCGAAAGGTCGGTTCCTGTTCCTGAGCCGTGCTTGAAGAGCATCGCCTCGCTTGCCGCCAGCCGCATTATATCTTCCATCGAGTCCTTAACCGACTGGATAAAGCAGGCGGATGCCTGTGGATACTCATAGCTGTTTTTACAGGGAACCACTTCTTTGCGATTTTGGTCCCAATGGAAATTATGTTTGCTTCCTGCAATCCCATAAACATCAAAAAGCCCGACATTAAACCACACAGGCGAATTAAAAGCCCCGTACTGATTGACACACAACCATGTCAGCTCATTGTAGAAAACCTCAGCGTCTTCATCAGTGGCGAAGTAACCATCCCGTTTTCCATGGTCGGCGATCATCTTACAGACACGGTGGACAAGCTGCTTTACAGAATGCTCCCGCATGCCGGATCCGACATCACCATAGAAGTATTTGCTGGCCACCACCTTTATCGCCAATTGGCTCCATGACACCGGCACTTCGATATCGTCCTGCTCAAAAATCGCTTGTCCGCTATCGCCGCTGATCCTGACCGAACGGGTTTCCCATTCGAGCTGCTCAAAGGGATGGACACCCGGAGCTGAAAAGAAATGCTCTATCCTCAAACCACCTGATTTGGCCGCATCCAAAGCGGTTTTGAGCTCAGATTGCTCTCTTTTAAATGGATTCTCAGGCTCGAAATTATAGGACATTTATACGCCTCCATGCGACCTATAAAAATAACAATATGTAGAGAAAATTGCACGAGGTACACAATATATAGTCGGAAAATACAAGTAACAAACTTAATTGCGAATTGGATTACTGTAAAGATAAAAGTCAAAAAAATTTTCCCAAATTTGCCCTCTCTGCCGTTAGTCCTTACAGCAATTGAACCTACGAAAGAAAAAATTTTTTCATAGAGCCGCAATCTATTTTAGATAATTTCACAATGATGTTAACATGGTGATATGTCCACTAAAACAGGTGACAAATTCGCTACGATTCGGGAGAAAATAAAGGGCTTTCCCACCGGGCCAGGGCTTTACTTTATGAAAGGGGCGGCCGATAAAGTCCTTTACATCGGCAAGGCGAAAAATCTCCGGGCCAGAGTCAGCAGCTATTTTCAGCAAGGCAGCGACCTGGCCGTGGCACGGGGGCCGAAAATCACGGAAATGATAAGCAAAGTCAAAACCGTGGACTTTCTGGAAACTGACACAGAGGTTGACGCTTTGCTTACCGAAGCCCGCCTGATTAAGGACATTCGGCCACCCTATAATACGGACCTGGCCGATGACAAAACCTTTCCATATCTGGAAATCACCACAAGAGAGGATTTTCCGGGGGTGTATATCACTCGGAAACCGCGTCCAAGCGGCAGCCGGCTCTTCGGGCCCTTCGCCGGTGCAAAGGACCTGCGGGCCGTTTTAGTAATATTGCAAAAAATATTCAAATTTCGAACCTGCAATCTCACTATTAAAGAATCAGACGACAAGCGTAGATTCTTCCGCCCCTGTCTTTTATACAGCATAAAGCAGTGCACAGCCCCCTGCGGGGCAAAAATCGGTAAAAGCGAATACAAGAAAATCACTACGGACCTCATAAAATTCCTGCGTTCGAAGCGTTCAACCATCCTGCGTCAGTTGAATAAGCAAATGACCGAGGCGGCCCAAAAGTTCGAATACGAGAAGGCTGCGATGTACAGGGACCGTATCCGGCTGATTGAACGGCTTGACCGCCGGGGCACGCCCGACGAGCACGTTCAGCCGGAAGTCTTCGCCGCCGATCCCACAGAAGCCCTCCTGCAGTTGCGAAAATTGCTGGCAAGCAGCCAGCCGGTCAGG
>JAOUFU010000460.1 GCA_029858035.1 Phycisphaerae bacterium | reverse complement strand
CAACCGGTAGCGGTAAGACTACATTTCTGTATGCGTGCCTTGGTCTAATAAACACTATGGATCGTAAAATACTGACCATTGAGGACCCAATAGAGTACCGAATGGACGGCGTAGTTCAGATGCAGACTCTGGCAAAGATTGATTATTCATTTGCCAGAGCACTTCGCAGTATGCTAAGGCACGATCCTGACGTGATGATGATCGGTGAGATACGGGATACCGAGACTGCTCAAATCACGGTGCGCAGTGCTCTCACAGGTCATTTGGTGTTTAGTACCCTGCATACAAACGATGCGGCTGGCGCAATTGCCAGGCTGCTCGACATGGGGATAGAGCCGTTTCTGGCGGCGTCCTCTATGTTGGCTGTATTAGCTATCAGGCTCGTAAGAATACTTTGTCCGCACTGTAAACGCCCGGTAAACGTTGAATCGGCTATGCTTGAGCAGCTTGGTGTAATTGAATCTGTATGTGATGTTGAGACAATATATGAGCCTGTGGGTTGTCCACAGTGTCGGCACACAGGTTTTGCCGGACGAACCGGAATATGTGAGATATTGCGTGTGACTGAGCCTGTTCGCGAATTGATCCAGCGCCGCGTCGCCACAGGCAGTATAAAAGCCGAAGCAATAGCAGAAGGAATGAAAACACTGCGGCAGGATGGCTGGCGCAAGATTAAGGCCGGCATAACCAGTGTAGGTGAGGTTTTACGTATGAGTCACGCGGACGAGCTAATAGCAACAGGTAAATAGAAATGGCCACGTTCCAATATATAGCAAAAGCAAACCCACGAGAGAAAGTCGAGGGGACAATAGATGCAGACTCTATCAATTCGGCCGCTCATCGCCTGAGATTCCAGGGCCTGTTTCCTGTTCACATAGAGCCTAAATCTTTTGCTAAAAGCAGGCTCAATCTACTTGAACGCGCCGGCTTGAAAAGAGTGGGCCCTGGTATACTTGCTGAGTTTACAGATCAATTTGCCGGCCTGCTCGATGCCGGTATACCCTTAGAACGCGCGCTGAGCCTGCTTGAACATCAGATTTCTTCCTCCCTTCTAAGGAAAGCTTTGGGGGAAATTACTGAATCAGTGCGCGAAGGTAAACCATTGGCACAGGCATTATCCACATGTCCAAAGATATTCCCTGCAACCTATGTAAGTATGGTCAGAGTTGGTGAGGAGGCCGGTCTGCTGTCCGATATGCTCAGAAGGCTGGCCAAATTATTAGATGAGGAATACCAGTTGCGCAGCAAACTAAAGGCTGCCATGGTATATCCTATCTTCTTAAGCTGTGTAGGATTAGGCACGGTCATAGTTCTTATGGTGTGGGTAATACCGAAATTCAGCTCTTTCTTTACTTCTCTGGAGCATCAATTACCACTGCCAACGAGGCTTGTCTTGGAGGTAAGTTCCATGTTGGCCGGGGCTTGGCCGTTTGTACTAATTATAGGTGTGCTGATTGTATTATTTGGTTTGCGACTTTTAAAAATTAAAACCGTTAGATTTATGTTTGATAGGCTCTGCTTACGTATTCCCGTAATAGGTGGGCTCATCATCAAGACTCAATTAGCGCAGCTTATGCGCACGCTTGGCATTTTACTTTCACATGGGATTAATATGCTTGGTGCTCTTAGTATCACTGGTGACACTTTGAGCAACAAATTTATTGCCGACCAGGTGCATAAAGCTTGCGATGGAGTAACCAGGGGCGAGAAGCTGCACGAATGCTTTTCTGAAAAACGGGTTTTCCCGGTGACCATGCTGGGAGTGATGGCTATTGGACAGGAAAGTGGCGATTTGCCGCAGATGCTCCTGCGTGTTAGCGACCAATATGAACAGCAAACCGAACGCCGGATACAAGCCCTAACAAGTATGATAGAGCCTGTGATGATTCTTGTTATGGGTGGAATAGTAGGATTTGTTGTGGTGTCTATGCTTATGCCGATTTTCAGAGTGAGCACTCTGGTTCACTAAGTTTTATGGAGATTGAAGTGTTGGACAGGATGAGTTTCTTTGTCATGCCATTAGCCTATATTGATTGGAGAATTCACCGGTTCGAGTTTAGCAATAGCTTCTGGCAATGGCCTGATATCGATGTTATTGCTGATGGTGGTCTTCATTTTGGCCACGTTTAATCGCAAGCCTTTGTCTATATTTAAGCAAGGGTATTTTTAGTATGTAAGAGAAGGGAGTTATTTATGTACAAGATTGATGTTAGAAAGGCATTTACACTGATTGAACTTCTTCTGGTTGTCGTAATTATAGGAGTCTTAGCCGCAATTATGCTGCCGAGTTTTTCGGGACGAAGTGAAGAAGCACGCATAACACGCGCGAAAACCGAGATAGAAAGTACTTTGGGCTTGGCACTGGATATGTATGAGGCCGATACCGGCAGCTATCCATCAACCGAACAGGGTCTGGATGCCCTGATTATAAAGCCGGAAGGAGTGCCGAACTGGCATGGACCGTATATCAAGAAAACCAACCGTTTTGAGGATCCGTGGGAAAATACATATCAATATCAATTTCCTGGCCAGAAAAGTACTTTCAGTTATGACCTTATGAGCCCTGGTCCGGACGGCCAGATAGGGACCGAAGATGATATCTCGAATTTCGATGAAGAAAAACAAGATCGGATGCGGTAACGGAATTTGCGGATTTACACTGGTAGAATTATTGCT
Organism: Phycisphaerae bacterium; assembly: GCA_029858035.1. Lineage (GTDB taxonomy): Bacteria > Planctomycetota > Phycisphaerae > Sedimentisphaerales > Anaerobacaceae > CS2-K091. Next base: position 1,061 of record JAOUFU010000460.1, on the reverse strand, counting down.
GGTGCTGGTTCTTATAGCGATTAGTATGGCTGCCATAACACCCCGGATTGGCGAAAGCATATCCGGCTGGCAAGTAAGGGAAAGCTCCAAAAATATGCTGACTGTAATCAGGCTCACCAGGCAGATGGCTATAACCATGCAGGAGGTAATGGTTTTTGCTCTTGATACTGATAGTACCAGTTTCGCCGTAAAAAGTGTCAGCCATTCTCCCGGTTCAAGCGACATAAGCAATGATTTTTTAGTTCCGCGACAATTTCTTGGCGAAGGTGTGAAAGTAGTTCAACTTGAAGGATTTGACCAGCTTGGCAGCCAGAGAGTTATAGTCTTTTGGCCCGACGGCAGAGCAAAAATGGCACATTTTACATTGGCTGCTGAGAAGGATAGTGGAAAGGCCGAATGGCATTTTTTCGTCCAGAATGATGGTTCTGTTGTTCTCCAGGAGGCGTTGAAAAATGAATAGAAAATTTGCCGGCTTTACCCTTATGGAAACAACACTTGCGCTTACGCTGTTAACGGTGGGGATGCTAACTCTGACAGGGGTGTTTTCGCAAATTATTAAGTCCAATACTGTAATCAAGCAAAAACAAATAGCGGCTCTTTTGGCGACAGCCAAACTGACTCAGTTGCGAACATCGTCCCTGACGGGAATAGACGAATTAAAAGGGACCTTTGATGAGCCATTTCAGAATTATAGCTGGCAGGCTCAGTTTGGCTACACGCCGGATAACGACAAAGTCGCTGATATATGGTTAGAGGTCAGATACAAATCGGGTACTGGCGTGAAGTTATGGACTCAGATGATGGTCAAAAATGCTCAGTGATAAAATGAAAACTCAGAGAGGATTTACGATAGTCGAACTTACAGTGGCACTATCTGTTTCGGCAATGGTGTTAGCAACTGGATATGAAATGTTTAAAACATTGAGGCTTGTAGGCGACAGACAGGATCAGTCTATGGTTGAATTGTGGGAAATAATGAATGTCCTGGATCAAATCAGAGAAGATCTGGTGCATGCGGTTCCAAAGGCTTACGGACAGGAGGCTATGTTTGTCGGTGATAA
>JAOUFU010000459.1 GCA_029858035.1 Phycisphaerae bacterium | reverse complement strand
AAGCCGCGTGAATATATTTTCGCCGCGCGTGACCGTATGGATGAAGCATACGATATCATCCGGGCGGTTCGTGACAAGCGTTACAAATATATTCGCAACTATATGCCGCATCTTACCCGCGGACAGGACATCGATTATATGAACCAGATGCCCACAATGAAGGAGATGCGAGATCTCAATGCCGCCGGGAAATTGGAGGGGCCGCAGAAACAATACTTCGAGCCGACAAAGCCCGTCGAGGAGCTTTACGATACCCTCACTGATCCTCACGAGGTGAAAAACCTGGCCAAAGACCATGAGTATAAGGATGTACTCGTGCGAATGCGCAAGGTGCATGCCGAATGGGTTGTGGAGACTTCCGACATTGGATTGATTCCCGAGCCGGAGTTTGACGAAATGAAGCGTCCGGGCGGGGTGTTCCAGAAAACGGCCGACCCGTGGTTCCTGAAAAGTTCTCCCGCCGACTCCGAGGGTGGTGAGTTTATTACAATAAACTGTGCCACAGCCGGTGCTTCTATTGCTTACAGAATTGAAGAAAAGGGAAGCAAAACAACCGGCTTCGAACTATATACAGAACATGTGTTCCTAAAACCCGGCCAACTGCTCCGCGCCAAAGCATGCCGCATCGGCTTTAAAGACAGTGATGAGGTCAAGTTCAAACTCGGAGGCTCCTCAGCGGTTGGTCCGGTGTCACTAACATTACCGCATTGGAGGACGCGACTCGATAGTACAGACTTGCTTGAACGGCTGCGCAAGGTAAAGCAATTGGATGACTTCGGTGACGAAGCGATAGCCGACTATATTAAAGCGCTAAACGATAAGAGCGCCTCTGTACGTTACTGGGCTGTGGTGTGTTTGCACAATAACTATAAGAAAGTACGCGACGTTGAGCAGGTAAGGGCGGCGCTCAGGAAGATGTTAGCGGACCGCTCTCCAGTTGTGCGCATCTCTTCGGCCCATGCGTTGTGCGACTGGGGCCAGCAGAAAGAAGGCCTGCCGGTTTTGATTGATGCATTGAAGTACAAGAACAATAAGACCGGCCTGCACGCGGTCATTGCGTTAAAGAAGATTGGTGAAAAGGCCCGCCCTGCGCTGCCGCAGATAAGGGACTGCCTGAAAGATTCGGATGGATATGTCCAGCGGGTAACACGATCGATACTAAAAAATCTCGGAAGCGTCTGACTCGTCACCCGGAGCTCGCCTCCGGCAGTGGTTGAGAAAATGCACTGGTCCATATTTTTCTTAAGGCCAGGGTATAGATTTGTATATTTTGCCTGAGGTATTTTCGTTCGAAATTTGTACCGACCCATTCGCCGATCTCTGCGCCCGCCGTGGGGACAAATTCAATCTCTTCGAGTCTGTCACTTTGGTCGGCTGTCAATTTTCTTATCTGCTCAAAGTACTCTGCGTGGTCGGTGGCGATTTTTAACTGCCCGTCGGTTTTTAATGCTCGGATGAGCTGTTCCAGATTTGCGGGGCAGAAGAACCGTCTTTTATGATGACGTTTTTTGGGCCAGGGATCGGGGAAATAGATATGAAAGCAGTCCACCGAGTTGTCCGGAACGAACTCGGTTAAAAATTGAACGGCGTCGGTGCGCATTATCCTCACGTTCGTCATGCCCCACCGGCCGATACGGTCCACTGCATAACGGTAGTATCTGCGGGCGCGTTCGATGCCGAAAAAATTTTCACCAGGCTCGGCCCTGGCTTCGTTAAGAAGAAAGGCCGCCTTGCCCGTGCCGATTTCGATATGGACGGCACCTGAACGTCCGAAAATGCGGGCAAAATCGATTTTACCGTCCAAATCTTCGGCTTTTAATGCCACCGAAGGATAATCCTTGAAGGTCCGGGCCATCGGTTAAACCAAGTTTAAAATAGATAAGATTGAGAATATAGCAAAGATTATGCACCCTATTATAACAGTTAACAGACCCTTAGACGAAGATTAAACTTGATTTTTGGGCTTATTCTGATTAAACTAAAGGTATGGATTGTCCGAAAAAAATGGTGAACTTAGTTGTTATTTGGGGGGTATTTATTATTAGGATTGAATCCTAATTAGGTTTGCATTTTTGGGCTGATAAGAAGGAAGATTAGAAATGATACTTCAACTCGTTAGAGCAAGGCGTAGGCGAGTTCTGATAGATATCAATACCCAAAGAGATTTTCTGCTTGCCGGGGGCAAGGCATGCATAAGGAACCACCGGAGGATTTTGACACATATTCGTCGCCTGATGGCATGGGCCAGATATAACAATATGTCGATAATCTCGATAGCCCAGGTTTACCCCGATACGGGCACCGACATCGAGACACGCTGCTGCATTGACGGAACAGACGGACAGAAAAAGATACGATATACACTTTTGAGTGACCGCATCAGTTTCCCGGCCGACGGTAGTACTGATTTTCCCAGAGATATATTGAGGTGCTACAAGCAGATTATCCTTCACAAGCGCAGCATTGACCCGTTTCAGGAACCGAGGATTGACAGGCTCTTGAGCGAAGTCCACGCTAATGAATTTGTGTTGTTCGGCGCCAATGCCGAAGGTGCTGTTATGGCCACGGCATTAGGATTGATACAGCGGGAAAAGAGGGTAACTGTCGTAGTTGACGCTGTAGGCTCGCGTAATACAAAAGAGGGCGGGCTGGCAATTCGTAAGATGGAGGCAAAAGGGGCCAGGTTAATTGAGACCAAAAAGCTGGTCGGCACTTCACATCTAAGTCACATCGGGATATGCGGCTGCAAAATGTGTCGGGGAGGAGCGAAAGAATCGCCCATTCAGGTGGGCGTCGAATACTACAATCCATCTCTCGTGAATCGTAAAGCGCATCTCTAATAAGATACCGGATACCCCGAACATAGTATTATCCCGCCAAAATCCAGCCAAGACTTTTCAATCGTTGATCCGGTTGGAGGTTCGATGCCTTAAAGAGGGGAAATTACCGGCCACAGGAAAAGCTCTCCAACAGCCTTGACATGGTTAGTTGGGCGTTATATACTCTCATATCTCGTTAAGCGACAATAGTGTCTCGTTCAACGAACAATCAGCAAGTGCCCCTTTTTGCAGCTCGTGGCTCCTGCATGAAGCGGGGCTTTTGAATAACGGGAAGGTGTATGAGTAAAATAACGAGGAGAGAATTTCTCAAAACAACAGGATTGGCGGCGGCTTCTGCGGGGACGCTGTTTGTATCGGCGAGCTGTGCCCTCAGCGGCCAAAGCCGGGCGTCAACAAGAATGCCCAACATTGTTTTCATTTTTATTGACGACCTTGGCTACAAAGACCTCACCTGCTTCGGCAGCACCTACTACGAAACGCCGAACATCGATAAGCTCGCCTCTGATGGGATTGTCTTTACCAGCGCTTATGCCAACGCGCCGAACTGTGCTCCCACCCGTGCCTGCCTGATATCGGGCCAGTACACACCGCGGCACGGGGTATACACCGTCGGCACTCCCGAGCGGGGCAAAGCCCATTTGCGAAAGCTGATCCCCATACCGAACAGGACAAATCTCGATTCGAAAGTCGTAACTGTTCCCCAGGCGCTTAAAGCCGCGGGATACAAAACAGCCTGCATCGGTAAATGGCATCTGGGTGATAAAGAACCGTTCAGGCCCGAGGACCGGGGTTTCGACGTCGTCTTCCTTAGAAACCGGCAGGGACATTTCACCGCCGACGGCCGGTATCTGACCGACGTTCTAACCGATGAGTCGTTGAAGTTCATCGAGCAAAACCGCGAT
>JAOUFU010000045.1 GCA_029858035.1 Phycisphaerae bacterium | reverse complement strand
ATTTACAAAGAGGCCCAGGATTTGTTTATTAAGGCGATTCAAAAAATAACAGATGCACCACTTGCGTCTAAATTGGCAGATGAATCACTGAGAAGGGCTACCGTTTTTTCTGAGACGCTGGCAGTGAAACAGGCAGAGGTGCTTTTTAATTCGCGAGTCGAAAACCACGGTTTTGGGCGGGGCTGCATCGGCTGCAGAGTAGACCCTATGCAGATTTATAATTCTAAATATGTTGAGAATCTGCTCAAATTTTTCGGCTTTGTATCGATACCCATAGACTGGGCCCGGATAGAGTCTGCTAAAGGCAGTTATGATTTTTCAATGGTTGATGCCTGTATTAAGGTCCTTGGCAAGAAGAAACTGGCAATCAGTGCGGGGCCGCTGCTTTGTTTCTCGCAGGAGTATCTGCCCAAGTGGCTGTTCCGCAGTGGAGAGGGATTTGAAAGGATTCGTGAGACGGCTTATCAATTCGTTTCGAAGGTGGTTACCCGGTATGCAGGCGATATTCATACGTGGTCTGTAATCAAAGGTTTGAATGTGTTTAACGATTTTGGTTTTAACTTTGAGCAGGTTCTTGAAATGACTCGCGCGGCCAATATGGCGGTAAAAGCGGCCAGCGACAGGGCTTTTAAGATAATAGAAATCAGCAATCCGTGGGGTGAATATTATGCAACCAAGACAGATACGATTCCCCCTTTAGTGTATATGGATATGGTCGTGCAGAGCGGTATTAACTTTGACGCGTTCGGATTGACTATGCAGTTCGGGAAAAATCAATCGGGTATGCATATTAGAGATATGATGCAAATATCTGCGATATTGGATTACTTCGGGCCGATAGCGAAGCCTTTGTATATAACGGACGTGGAAGTTCCGAGCCAAAACGGTGGTGGTTTGCAGCGTGCAGGAGTTGCGGGCATGTGGCACAAAGAATGGGACCAGGCGGGACAGGGAGAGTGGATTGAGCAGTTCTGTAGGATAGCACTTAGCAAACAATTTGTTGATACAGTGGCATACTCAAGGCTTTGCGATGCAGAGGACAGTACGATAGCCAACAGCGGCCTGTTGACGGGGCGTCTGGAACCCAAAAAGTCGTTTCGCACCTTGAAAAAATTACACGATTCTATTTTCATTCGGTAAATAAATCGTGGCACGCGCATCGGCCGAGTGATGTTTTTTCAGTATGCGGGATGTGCCGGATTATATGGTGAGTGATAACATTATCCAACGAGCGGAAGTCAGGCAAAGCAGGATTCAATCATTTGCATTTGTTATCAGCGTGTGCGTGGGTGCCCTGTTTTCTATAGGTTTTGCGGTTTCAAGTCTTGTGGCAGTTAGAGAAGCCGGTGGAATCGAGTTAGACGAGAGGATAAATCCTAACGATGCGCCAATAGCAAGTATGGTAAGATTACCGGGGATAGGTATTGGACGGGCCGAGGCGATAGTGGCTTGTCGAGAGGATTTAAGCAAAGAAGACAGCAACAGCCGGGCATTTCAAAGTTGCTATGATTTGCAAAAAGTAAGAGGCATAGGGCCCAAGACGGCAGAAAATATAAGCGAGTGGCTGAAGTTCGAATAGGAATTAAAGATGTTTAAACAATTCGGAGCTATATTGCTGACGGTGCTTTCGATAGCTTTCTTTGGCTGTTCACGGGCATTGGCGGCCGGGCAGGAAATCATTGAAAGGGCAGAGTTGATTCACGAAAAAGTTCTCACACTTGACAGTCATGTCGACATTCCTGATACGAAGTATCCCACAGGGGGATTTGATCCTGGTATAGATAATCCCAAGCTCAAATGCGACCTTGTCAAAATGGATAAGGGTAGTGTGGACGGTGTGTTTTTGGCGGCTTATGTCAGACAGAGAAAGCGCAACGCCGATGGGTATAAAAGTGCATATAAATCTGCGATGCATAAAATAGGTGCAATCCACCGTCTGGCTGAGAAGATGTATCCCGACCGCTGCGAGTTGGCCACATCGCCGGAGGATGTTGAACGAATTACACAATCCGGCAAAAGAGCTATTATGATCGGTATAGAGAACGGATTTGCAATCGGCAAAGACCTGTCACTTATTGACAAGTTTTACGGCCTCGGTGTTCGATATATCACGTTGAGTCATAATGGGCATAATGACATTTGCGACTCCTGTAATCGGCGGGAACAACTGGGGGACAAAGAAGCAGAACATAATGGGCTGAGCAAATTCGGCGAGAAAGTCGTTGTGGAAATGAACCGGCTGGGCATTATGGTTGATGTGTCCCATATTTCTGTAGAATCCTTTTATGATGTAATAAGAGTGTCGAAGGCCCCTGTTATCGCGTCACATTCAGGATGCCGGGCGCTGGCAGACCACTCAAGGAATTTAAATGACGGGCAGTTGAAAGCGCTTGCAAAAAACGGAGGTGTAATTCAGATAGTAGCGTATAGTGGCTTTTTGAAATTCGTTTTGCCCCAACGCCGTAAAGCGATAAGCGATTTGAAAAAGGAGCTGGACGACGGGAGAATTAACAATGAGCAATTCCGGGAAAGAATGAAAGAAATCGATGCGAGGTACCCGCCGGCAAACTTAGTAGATTTTGTGGAACATATAGACCACGCTGTCAAGGTTGCAGGGATTGACCACGTTGGAATCGGTAGTGATTTCGACGGCGGCGGGGGTGTTCCGGGCTTTAATGACCACTCTGAAGCACTGAACGTAACGATTGAGTTGATTAAGCGGGGATACTCGGCAGAGGATATTGTTAAGATATGGGGGGGTAACTTGCTGCGTGTTTGGCGCGAAGTGGAAAAAGTAGCACGAAATTTGCAGAAAGGTACTAAACGTGGATGAGTGGGAAATTGACAAGCCGTTAGGGCAGTGCCGGGGCAGCGGTAAAAAAATTGAGTACGGCGAAGAATACTTTGGCGCTCTTGTGGAAACAAGTGAAGGGCTGAAACGTCAGGATTTTTGTGCCGACTACTGGAATGAGCAGGGGCCGGAGGTTTTTTGTTACTGGAAAACCAGGCTGCCGCACCCCGAAGAGAAACGGCGAATATTCGTTGACGATGAGATGCTGATGGCCTTTTTTGAGCGGTTGGCGGGAGAGAGAGAGCAGGAAAAGATAAACTTTCGGTTTGTGTTGACGCTGGTTTTGATGCGAAAAAGGCGTCTTAAATACGATTCGTCCAGGACCGAAGACGGTAAGGAAATCTGGCGGTTAAGGATAACCGGCGGCGATAATGAATTTGTCGAAGTGATAAATCCCCATCTCGATGAGGAGCAAATCGAACAACTGTCGTCACAGGTTGGCCAGATACTTCATGTTGATTTATGACCTCGTATTGAGGATAGCGTAACGAAAAGGAGCTTGTGGCTGAGGGCTTGTAATAAAATGGTAAAAATTTTGATACCGGTTTTTGCAGTGATATTTTTTCTTAGTGGCTGTGGGCCCAGGAGGCGTGAGCCGAAGCCCGTCCTTGGGGTCAGGAAATCAGCGGCTGAGGCGCTGTCTGTTTTGAGGTCCCGCTCACAGCATACGGGACCGCTGAAGGCCAATGGGCAGTGTGTTTGGCAGTATTATAATGATGGAAAGAAGCGCAAAGAAAACTTTGCGGTGAAATTGTGGATGAATCCGCCGGCGGAGGTTTACCTGCAGGGCGATGTCGCTTTTAATCCGCGAGGGATTGTTCTCGGCTCAAACGCGAGCGAGTTCTGGCTGTTAATAAAACCGGAGGTCAGCCAGTATTCATGGGGCAAGTGGGCCGAGCAGGATTCTTCCAGCGGGCTTATGGTTGTTCCTAAAACTTTAGGTGAAGCTCTTGGGATTGTCGAGGTCGTCGATGAAAAGAGCTGGTCTTTGTCTCAGGAAGGCGGCTTTGATGTGCTTATCAGGCGCAATGACAAGGGCGGAATTGCCGGGAAGATATATATCAATCGGCGCAACTATTTGGTTCGAAAAATTGAGTACTTTGATGTGAATGGGAAAGTTTTGGCTGTTGCGGAACTGGATAAATACAAAGACGTGACCGAAGACTTTTTTGTTCCGACCGTTATAAAGATTATGATGTATGGAGAGAATGGCGCCGAAGATTCGGACAGCATTACGCTTAACTTGAAGTCTGTCAAACCGGATAGCTTTACCGAGAAACGACGAAAAATTATTTTCACCAGGCCTGAACCGAAAGGTTACGAGCATATCTATAGAATCATTGACGGCCATCTGGTTGAAGAGCCGCAGTAGATAAAAAGGGTCTGTTTATGGGCAGGTTAAGTCTAAGAGAGAGATTGAGTGAGGGCGTGTTTTTGTTAGACGGGGCGACGGGGACACAGTTGATTGCGAGCGGGACTGAAGCGGGTGTGTGCAATGATTACCTGAATATCGAGGCGCCAGATACAATTCTTGATATCCATCGGTCGTATCTTGAAGCGGGCAGCGATGCGGTCCTTACCAATACGTTCGGGGCCAATAGATATGCTTTGGCCAGGCACGGTTTAGCTGAAGAGGTTGCCGGGATAAACACTGCGGGCGCCGAGATAGCGCGGCGGGCGGCAGGGGAGCAAAAATACGTCTTGGGTGATATTGGGCCGAGCGGGGATTTTCTGGAGCCTTTGGGCAGCTTAAAGCCGGAGGAATTAAAAGATGCTTTTGCCGAACAGGCGAAGGGGCTTTTGGCAGGGGGGGTGGACGGATTTATAATCGAGACAATGACGGCTTTGGATGAAATCGGGATTGCAATCGAGGCGGTGAAATCGGTTAGCGGCGATTTGCCTGTTTTTGCGTCAATGTCTTTTGATAGGGCTGGGGATGATTTCAAAACGATGATGGGGGTTGGTGTCGAAGCAGCAGTTTCAAAAATGGTTTTGCTGGGTGTTGATGCGGTTGGTTTTAATTGCGGGACGCTGGAGCTTGATGAATATGTGGAGCTGGCGGGCAAGTATGTTTCGACGGCGAGGGCTTTGAGTCAGGATGTATTGATTTTTGCAGAGCCGAATGCCGGCAAGCCGGAATTAGTAGGCGATAAAGCGGTTTATAAAGTTTCGCCTGAAGATTTCGCAGCGGCGGCTGAAAAAATACACTCAGCAGGCGTAACCATCATCGGCGGCTGCTGCGGGACCGGACCGGGACATATTGAGGCGGTGGCTAAGAAGATGGCAAGATGATCATTCGATGCGTGTCTGTATGTACACTTGCCAAAATATGAGTACTCAATGAGTATCTTCTGATATGAAAACCAGAAAGGATTAACTTGGCAAGATTGATCTCTTAACTCCGGTAACCAAATGGGCGTACACCAAATACTTTATGTAGTATTGCTTGCTATTTTTTGCGCCGTTGGGGGCATTGTAATATGGTTTTTGACAAGACTGATATTACCCATGCGGTCGCATCAGTTGATACGTTTGGATAGTGTTCTTTACACGACTATTGGGGGTACTGTTATTGGTTGTTGCGTACAGTGTGCAGATTATCATACGATAGCCCATGGGCCAGTAGCCTCATTTTTTACGGCTGGAGTCATTTCTGCTGGTGTCTCGTTTCTTGGCGGCATCGTGGCCGGCTGATTGGTGTGATCATTGAAGGTAAGAGAAAGAAAGACACATTATCCCGTTGGATTGGGAATATTATCGCTTTTGTTTTACCTGTGCTGGTGGTCCCAATATTTGCATTAGCTTAGAAGCTTTTTGATATGGGTGATGGTTTTTCGTGTTGCGCCCTGGTTTTTTTTGATTACCTGGCGGCCGTTTCGAGCGATGAAATTTTTCATTGCGGTCTTTTGCTTATTTGTTCAATTCTTCCCGAAGGCTTTGTGGCAGTGTTTCTTCAAGTTGTGGATATTTTTCTATGATGCGAAAAATATCAGCTAAATCCTTTTGCCGTTTGCTCTTCCGCCGGGTCTTATCCATATACGCCCAAACCTTACCCTGCAACACGTCTTCAAGACGTGCGACCTTCATCTTGTAACCCAGCATATCCCTATCCTCCGCAACTGAAACAAACCTCTGGTACCGCGGATCGGACTGTAGTTGAATCCGCAGATCTGAGCTATCGCTGGTGATGTTCACGCTATGCTCGAATTGCTCAACTTTTAAGCCGCGTTCTTTGGCTGCTCTGCAAATAGCTCCGATGCCTTCAGTCGCCGCGACGATGTCCAAATCAAGACTCACGACAGGTTCAACATAAGCGTTTACGGCAAGGCCTCCGATTAGACAATATCGCGAACCCGTTTTAGCGAGAATGTCCAGAAGTATCTGGATAATGTCCGATTTGTCGTTTGCCAGAGAGTTGACGAATTCTTTACCTGTCATCACATTTCTTCCTTCAAGCGAATTATATAGACAATAACATTTTATCAAATATATCGGTCATTTAGAAGTGCGGCGATTTGGGTGATGGTTTTCTTGGTTGCGCCCTGGTTTTTTTTGATGACCTGGCGTCCGTTTTTGGCGATTTTTTGGGCGAAATCGGGATCGCTAAGGCACTTCTGCATTGTTTGAAGCAATTCCTGTTCGTCTTTGACCATAATGGCGCCTTCGTCTTTTAGAAGGGCATCCACGGCTTGTCTGAAATTGAAGGCATGTGGGCCGAAGATAGTAGGTTTGCCGAGGGCGGCGGCTTCCATCATGTCTGAACCGCCCATCGGAACGAGGGAGCGGCCGACAAAAATAATAGTTGAAAGTGAATAAAATTTTCGCAGGTCGCCCATTGTGTCGCCGAGAATTACGGGTGTTTTGTCAGGGCATCTGGCGTCGGTGGTTTTGATAGAACTGAAACGGACGAAATCGAAGCCGGCATCTTTTATAAGCTGAGCGACTTCGTCAAATCTTTCCGGTTTTCTGGGGACTATTGCCAGCCGAAGGTCATTGAATTGCTGCCGGCCGGTTAGATTTGTGAAGACATCAAGGAGGATTTTTTCCTCGCCCGGACCGGTTGCACCTGCAACCCACAATCTTTCATCTGTGATATTGAGCTTGGCGGCGAGGGCGTCTGAGCCTTCGACTTTGTTGGTGATCTGCGAGGTGTCGTATTTTAGTGAGCCGGTAACGATTACCTTTTCGGCGGGGGCGCCTATTGTAATGAAACGCTGAGCGTACTGGTCTGTCTGGGCGAGAATGAGAGTTACTTTTCTGTATATTATTTTGGAAAACAGCTTTAGTTTTTCGTATCTGGCGAAAGCTTTATCACTTATTCGACCATTGACAACAATAACGGGGACATCAGACTGTTGTGCGAAGTGAAGGAAATTGGGCCAGACTTCCTGTTCCATCAGCAGGCAGATTGCGGGGTGAATGTTGCGAAAGGCCCGGCTCATCGACCAGGAGAAGTCGAAGGGAAAGTAAAATACATGGAAGTTTTTGCCAAACGTGTTGGTTGCGCGGGCGTAACCGGTGTCGGTTGTGGTGCTGATTACGATTTCGAAATCCGGGAATTTGTTTTGAAGCCCTTTTATGACGGTCTTTGCAGCGTTGACCTCGCCTACGCTAACGGCGTGGAGCCAGATACATTTTTTTTCGGGAAACTTACGGGTGATTTTGCCGAACCGCTGGTCCCAGCCGGTCCGGTAGCGTTTATGCCTGACGGCCCGATATATGACGATGGGGCTGTAGCCTATCGCGGCCAGCAAATATATAAGGTCAATTAGAATTCTCATTGACAGTCTCTGCAAAGTAATTGACCTATCATATTGATAAACTGCGGATATGTCAAATAAATGCCTGCTTTATGAATGGAGAAACCGGAGCTTGATTAAGGCGCTAATTTCTGGCCCCAATATTTACCAAGTATAGCGAAATCGTAAAGGTTGATTATTGCGTCGCTGACCATGTCGGCCTTTGAATTCCAATTTAGCGAGGTTGGTATGGCCAGGTATGCCTCTGCGAAATCGGCCAGGTCAAGAGAATCGACCTTGCCGTCGCCGCCGGGGGGTGCGATGTCGGCGGGGATGTGATATGGTATTTGCTCGAATTCGATGTAAGGAGGTGTGTATAAGTCGAATGCCATGCCGTTGAAAACGAAGTTGTACTCGGAGAAAAGATTCATGCCGATTATGCCGTTCAGGAAGTCTCCTTCAGGCGAGGGAACATTAAGAATAACAACAGGTACGTTTGTAAAGCTGAGCCATTCGCCGATGGTTGGGATTTGAATAGAATCAAGGAAGAAGCCATCCACAATTGTGATTGTTCCGGTGACATCCATAATCTCGACTTCGAAATCCGGTTCCTGAGAATAAAGTTTCAGGCGGCTTGCTACGGTTGTGCCGAGGACCGTAACCTGAGCGCCGGTATCATACATGAATTTGTCTTGTGCGATAGCCGTGTTGTTACCGTCGGCAAGGTCCACTTCGGGGAAAAAGAACAGGCTTTGTATTGAATCGCCCGTTATCATGGAGGGATACAGGGGGACGAACAGCAGGGTTTCAAAGTCGATAATAGGAAAGTAGGAGACATTGCCGCCGGGGGGGCGTAATTCAAGATAAACTCTGTTGGGGTAGGTTGGTATGTATGGGTCGTCCCATGGATAGAAACTTATGGTTGGAGCTGTGAAATCCTGACCATTGTGTGTGACCGTTATTTGCTGGTCGACCTGGAAATGAGCGGCGTAATATGCCGCCATGGGTGCGCCGATGGCGGTTGGCAGGTCGGGCGCGCCATACGCCGGGACCAGACCGAGGAGGATGGAGGTGTTCCATTCACCAACCATCGAGGACATATCGAGTATTCCATTAGGGTCGTATGGATAAGGATCGATGGCGTCAAGTCCGTCGATGAACACCCCAAGCGGGTGGCTCACATTAGCTTCGACGTAACCGGTCGCTCCGGCGAGCAGCGTTGTGTAGGGGCCTTCAAGTTCGGCATCGAACACACCTGCCCGTTCAGCGTTGGCATTGCCCATGATGTTAGCTGCGGCACCGGTGTCATAGAGCCCGATGGCGAAGTCTATCTGAGGATAAGTGGTCAGATAGTTGCCTACAAGGTAAGGTGAATCGTGGGCATCCCAATCCATATCGTCGGAACGCGCATTAGTAGGGGAAACGGCAATCCAGGGGACAAAGCCGTCTATGGGGGGTGAGTCGATGACGTTTGCATAAACGGGAGCCGTGGATTCCCGGGCCAGCGGTGCCAGTTGAGAGCTTGCTTCGGCAGAGAGAATCTTTTTGCGTAAACGTTTTGGCCGGTGGTCGGCTCGTTTACTGAGTCGTGGCGGCGGTTTGTCCTGTGGATGGATGATGGCCTTGATGCGAGAGCCGCCTGTCATGCGCAAATCAACCTCTTGGCGCTTCCAGTTAGTCCGGTCGGCGCCGGCAGCAGCAGTCCGGCATATAACAGCAAGGAGTAACAGAACTAATGCTGTTTTAAGACGCAAAAATCCATTATTCTTTAACATTCGATGTTCACCCTTTCTATCCAGGTCTTATATTATTATAACATATTGAGATGAAATCCGTACCGGAAAAATATCAATAAAACCGTAAAGACCAGCTAATACAGGTGGTTATGTCCTTGACGTGTGAGTTGTTTTAGCGTAGAAAAGCGGTAAAATAGTGCGTGTTTTCGTCCCCGTAGCTCAATTGGATAGAGCGTTGGCCTCCGGAGCCAGAGGTTGAAGGTTCGAATCCTTCCGGGGATAATCCTTTAAGTTTCGTACAAGCAGATATTTACAGCATTTCAAATTTTTTCCATTGACACGATGGATGAATGTATTCATCCGAGCTGGCCGTCCTATGAATTAAGCTCGTCAAAACTCCATATCAAGCTCCCAACGCCAATGCCTTTGCTGAGCGTTGGATTCGAAGTCTCCGTGAAGAATGCCTGAACCATCTGATTATCTTCGGGTAAGATAGACTCCAGTACATGCACGATGAATACAAGGATTTCTTCAATCAGCCCGAACTACATCAGGGGATTGGCAATAAGATCCCGGGTCAATCTAATCATCAAGTGGGCGGCCAGGTTCGACCTGCCGGTAAGAGACACTTGCGGGAACCAGGACACCACGAGGGGGATTGTCATCTGTGTTTACTGACTTTACCTCGCAGGATCGGACTGACGCTAACATGAGTTGTGAGGTAGCTCGTCGTTGAGAAGTTCAAGGATAATTTTTCATAAAATTTCCAGTGGTTTACAGGAAGATGCCGATGACTACTAATGTAGCTGGGCAGTTTTTCGCAAGGGAGAGTCTGACACGACTCAAACCTTCAGTTTATTCCAGAGATACTGACCTTCACCTGATTTGGGATTCACTCGCCGTGGGGAACCCGCGGTTACAGGTGTATTATTCATGGGTAATTATTCGTCTAATGAGTATGAATTGCACATTACTCCTTTGAGCAAATCCCGGTAGCTCACATTGTTGTGTGCCTGCTTAATCAGCAGTTCAGGGCAGAAGGTTTATCTGGATATCCATGGTGGCCAAGGACTTTGCCTTAATCGACAAAGACTGCCTGAGCATGTGGATTCATGGACGTATGGACGGATTCAGAGAAAGTGAAAGGAGCACATCATGAAACAAATTCCGCGTAGATTTATGATTCCTGCAGGCTTGATTGTAACAATCAACATTATCGGCCTGATTTGGATTCACCATGACCTGACCAGAATGCCTAAAGCAACCGTGCGAATGACTTCGGTACATCTCAGCCCCGACAAGTACAAGGCAGATAGATTGACGCTATTGTTCGACCGCGACTTGGTTTCGCAGGAATCGGTGGGCGGGATTGAACAAGCCGGACTTTTCACGCTTGAACCAGGCTGGCCGGGAAATTGGCAATGGTCGGCACTTAATAAGCTCGAATACATGCTGGAAAAACCCCTTCCGCCGGGGCGAGTGTTCCGGGTTTATGCCACAGATGAGTTTCAAGTAAGAACCGGAAAAATCATCGAAGGGGATACCGATTTTCACTTTGAAACGGTTTCGTTGGAGTTGAAAGAGTGCGGACTGATAGCTGCAGATAACCATGAAGTTACACTTGAGATGATGTTTAATCAGCCCGTCGACCCGGAAGATTTGCTTCGGCATGTCAAATTTTACGATGATAAAAGCTCCGGTGAGCTTGGCGGGGCCATTTGTTTGACAAAGAAGCCGGAAGAAAAGCTCGTAGTACGAGTTAGGCGGCCCCAATCAAACAGGATGAGAATTGTGATGGACGAGCGGCTTGCCGGACACCAGGCTCAATTGTCGCTGGGTAGGGAAATTGCTCGTACGTTAGCAATTCCATCAGGTTTTTCGCTTCTACAGACCTGGGTGAATACTCCATCCTTGGAGGAGATTATCACAGTCAATCTGCGATTTTCTCACAGCCTGAGCAATAAACAAGATATTCCCAACTTTACTATTGAACCTTCCATTGAAAAACTAAAGGTCCATCGAAGTTACTGGAACCTCATGATTAATGGCAAGTTCGAACCGGGCAAAAGCTACAAGATCAAAGTCCCAGGTACGCTGCTGGCTGAAAATGAAAGGACGCTTGGTGCGGACAAATCAGTTACGGTCACAATCCCTGATCGCAGTCCGGCTCTGCGGTTCGTACATGACAAGGGGTTTCTGTCGCCTCTGGGCAATTTGACGCTTGATATCACAACTGTAAACGTCGAGGGGATAGATTTACAGTCCTGGCGGGTGTATAAGAATAATCTTTTCTCGCATCTCCACGGCGCTGAGTTTGGACAAACATCCCGTTTTCTGCTGAAAAAGACAGTTAAAGTAAACACGCCGCACAACAAGGTGGAGAAGTTGGCGATTAACCTGGAAGATTTGGTACAAGGAGGAAGGGGAATCTATCGAATCAAAGCCAGTGCGACGAATGGAAAATGGACTTCGGCTCAAACGCTTGTTACCATTACCGACCTTGCAATAACAGAGAAATCAGAGCGGAACGGTTCGTTGGTTTGGGTAACTTCACTTCGGACAGGCAAGCCGGTCTCTGGTGCAATAATCACGGCATTAACGAACAACAATCAAACGTTGGCAACGGAACAAACCGATGCGAACGGTATTGCCCGGCTTGGGTATTCCCGCAATGGACCGGATGGCGGATTGTGGGTTATTACCGCAGAGAAGGATGACGACCTCAGTTATCTCAGACCAGCCGATAATCAGTGGGTAATCGACGACGTGGAGCAATCCGGCAGGGCATATACGGAAAATTATGAGGTGATGCTCTATACCGAGCGGGGTGTCTATCGGCCGGGAGATACTATTTATTTGACCGGCATTATCCGCGAAGAGACCGGTAAAATTCCACCGGCTTTCCCGCTGGCGGTGAAGGTTATCCGCCCTGATGGCAGGCAGATTGATGAAATCATTACTGAATACAAGGAAAACAGCCAGGGAATATTTCACATAAAATTCCCCACACGCACTGATGGACAGACAGGTTCTTATCGTTTTCGGGTAACACTGCCCGGCTCAAAGCAAATTCTTGGTTCGACACAGGTATTTGTCGAAGCGTTTGTGCCATTGAGGATGGAGGTCAAGGCTGGGCCCACGGCCGAACGATTTGGCCCTAATGAGCCGCCCACCGTAAATGTCAGTGGCCGGTATCTATGGGACCAGCCCGCAGCTAAACTGCCTGTGAAAGTGCAGGGTTCTCTACGGACAATTGCCTTTAAGTCCAAAAAATATCCCGACTTCCATTTTGGTATGGGTAAGGAAAGCAAGCATATTTCGGTACCGGCTTGCACCGGCCTGTTAGATAATCAGGGCAAGGCGAATTTGGAGATTCAACTGCCGAAGTCGCTCGAAGCCGGCATATATCAGATGGCGCTGTCAGCGACCGTTACCGAGACCGGCGGACGGTCTGTTTCCGGCAACCTCTCCGCAATTTTAGACAGGTTGGACCATCACATTGGATTGCGGCTGTCAACCGGACGGATGGTTGAGGTCAATCAGCCGGTATCGGTGGACTGGGTGAGTCTGACCGGTAACGAAAAACCAACCGGACCAGAAGAAATGGAAGTGCGGCTGGTTGAGGTCGAATACGATACGGTCTTGAAAGAAGTCGATGGAAGGTGGGTATGGCAGTCCGTTGAGAAAATCAATGAAATCAAGACCCGGCAAATTAGCATGACAGCCGATTCGAAAGGTTCTTTCCGGATTACATGTCCTGACGCGGGCAAGTATCGTATAATTGTAACCAGTAAGAGAACCCAAAGCGTGACACAATTGGATTTTTATGCCTGCGAACACGCTGCCGGCCCTCAAAGCCTGGCGATGAATCAGCCTGAGCGGCTGGAAGTTGTAACCGACAAGAAAAAATATCTGCCCGGAGAAAAAGTAAAGGTGCTTGTGAGGAGTCCGCTTCCCGGAACACTGCTGTTAACAGTCGAAACCGACTACGTTTTGGATTTGCGTATAGCAGAAATACGGGAAAACTCGGTCGAGCTTGAGGTGCCTCTGTCGAAAGAGCTCCGGGGCGGAGCATTTGTCACAGCGACAGTGGTTCGTGCGATTGACCCTGCTCGGAAGAACTGGCTCCCGCACCGAGCGATGGGAATGGCGAGAATCCTGCTGGACCATAATTCACATAACATACCGGTCAAAATTAATGCACCGAAGAAAGTAAAACCAGACCAGACAGTATCAGTTACTATTGAGACCGGATTGCCAAGCGACCCGAATCATCCCACCTTCGTTCATATCTGGGCAGTAGACGAAGGGATACTGTTGACGAGTGCATATCAAACACCTCATCCGATGGGCTTCTTCTTCAGTCCTCGCAGGTTGGGGGTCTCTACTGCGGATATTTTCTTCCGCCTTCTTCCAGACTACGATAGACCGGCCGGGATAACAAGGATTGGCGCAGGTGATCGGGGCCCCGGGACAGTAGACGTACTACGCCGAAATCCTGTTCCGACACGTCAGACTCAAGCAGCGGTGGTGTGGCGAAAGGCCGCCGCCGTCAATGCCGACGGGAAAGTCACAGTTGAGATGAAGCTGCCGGACTTGATTGGACAGATGCGACTCATGGCTGTGGCGATTGACCATGATCGATATGGACGGGCAGAACATGATTTGACCCTGACGGCACCGCTGATAGTGGAGGCAAGCTGGCCGAGGTTTGTTGCGCCGGGGGATACGTTTCAGGTACCTGTTAAGCTTTTCAATTCGACCCCAAGAGCTTTGACCGTACGATTGGAAACAAAAGTTGATGGGCCGATTAACATAACAGCCGATTCCGCCGTGGACAGGATTGTAGTTGAGCCGAATGAACCGGCAGCTTATCAGTTAAATGTCGAGGCATCGAAGACGGGCTCAGTGATTGCTCAGGTTGAAGCCGTGGAGATTGAAAATGTTGACGAATCGCTTACGGCATTGAATAAGGCATATTTGTCCGTTCGACCGGCAACAGCACTGCACAGTGAGGTAAAGCTTGAAGCTATTACGGCTGGTGAAAGGTTAATTGTTGAGCCGTCGAAATCCTTCGTTAAAGGTACCGCACGAATGACTATCAGCATAAGCCCACGGCCGGCGGTGCAGCTTCAAGCGGCACTGGAAAAGCTTGTGGGCTATCCTTATGGTTGTGTTGAACAAACAAGCAGTCGGTTGTTCGCGCTGCTTTATGCCGCCGATATTCTTGGCGGTGAAAGGGAAGAGGAAATCAATTCAATGGTACAGGCGGGCATCGCCCGTTTGTGGGCGATGCAAACTCGCTCCGGCGGTTTGGGTTATTGGCCGGGTGATTCTCAACCCTCTATGTGGGGTACGGGATACGCAGCCTGGTGCCTGCTGGAGGCAAAGAACGCAGGGCACAAGATTGATCCGAGGTTCACTAAAGAGTTGATTAAGTACCTCGAGAGCCGGCTTGGCGCCGACAACGATGGTACGAACGATCTTAATACTAAAGCGCTGTTCTGTCGTGTACTAAGTACCTTTGGCCAGCCGCCACATGGGTGGATGAATCGATTGGCCGAGCAAAAGGAAGAACTCGATGCAGTAGCCTTAGCACATCTGGCCGGTGCGTTTCATGCCTCTGGTAATAAAGAGAGAGCACTGGCTTTGCTGCCGGAGCAACCGGTGGGTATGACCATTAAGACCACTACGGCCGGACGCCTGACTTCTCAGGTTCAACAGGAGGCTGTGTTGCTTTCGGTGCTGCTCGATATCGACCCTAACAGTACAATGGCAGTTCAACTGGCCGGGCGGTTGATGAAGGCCAGATGTAATGGTTATTGGGGAAGTACGCTCGAGAATTCCGCCGCAATCGTAGCACTGACTCGTTACCAGGCAATTACAACTAAAGAAAAAACAGAATTTACAGGTTCGATTCGTTCAAACCAGGCTAAGGATATCAGCTTCGACCACACAAAACCGGTTTCCCATGAGTTTCATAATGTTGTTGGGCCAATTGAAATTTCTTCCAGTGGAAGTGGAAAGATATATATATCAGTCAGCACTGAAGGATTGGCAATAGAGGATTTGGTACGACCTTATGATCGTCAGATGTCGGTTAAACGCCGCTGGTTGGACTCAGAAGGCGGGGTTGTTGATCCCAACAATCTGCATGTGGGCGACCTGGTACATGTTGAAGTAGAGGTCAGTTCGCCAAAAGGCATACAGGCGAATAATATTGCTGTCGTTGATGCACTGCCCGGCGGGATGGAGGTCGAAAATCCCCGGCTGTCAACGTCTGCTGAAGCAGGCAAGTTGAGAGGTGACACACCCGACCACATAGAGTTTCTGGATGATCGAGTTGTATTGTTCTGTAGTGTAAGCTCTAAGAGCAAGGTCTTTAAATATGCACTGCGGGTGACCACTGCCGGCCGGTTCAGCCTGCCTCCTATCCAGGCGTCGTGCATGTATGACCCGGCTGTGGCCTCTTTGGGTAAAAGCGGGCGGGTTATAATTCAAAAATAATCAAAACAACAACATA
>JAOUFU010000044.1 GCA_029858035.1 Phycisphaerae bacterium | reverse complement strand
GAGATTGACAGCCGAAAGGGACTGTTCAAAATCTGCCTCATCGGCTACACAAACGCAGGCAAAAGCACGCTGCTGAATACTCTTACCGATGCCGGTGTGTTTGTCGAGGACAGGCTCTTTGCGACATTAGATACGAGGACGAGGAAATGGACGCTGGGCAGGGGGGCTGAGGTGCTTTTGAGTGACACGGTCGGCTTTCTAAAAAGTCTGCCCCATCAGTTAATCGCTTCATTTAAGGCAACGCTTGAAGAGGCCATCAATGCCGATTTGCTCCTGCACATCGTAGACGTCTCCAATCCGGATGCGCTGGGCCAGATTGAATCGGTGGACAAGGTCCTTGCGGAGATAGGGTGTGCCGAAAGGCCGGTATTGCTGGTGCTCAACAAGGTCGACATTGTAAAAAAAGTGAGCGACCTTGAGATGCTGCAAACCCTTAATCCCGAAGCGGTGTGCATATCAGCCAAGACGGGCCTTGGGCTGGAGCAGTTGACCGAGTCGGTGTCGGCAAGGCACAAGGGGGCTATTGTTCTGCTGCGTGTAAGCTCCAGCCAATCGGACGGCAGAATCCAGGGCTTTTTGCGTGCTTACGGTGAAATTATAGAAGAGCAATATCGCGATGGTTTTGTTGAGATTGAGGCCACACTCGGGCGAAACCAATTAGCCGGCCTGAAAAGACTTCATCCCGAAAACATCGAAATTGTAGAAGCGTGAAGCGAGAGAAAAGCAGCCGCTAAGTGCACAGAGCGGCTTGTGAGGTCAGGAGATAAAATCAATCGGCGAAAAACAAAAAGTCACCGCTCGATTTGCGGTGATATTACGGGAAAGAGGTGTTAAAAAACAATCAAAAATTATTTTGCGCTTTTGTAAATTTTCTTATGTTATTTATTATCAACCATATATAAAATTGTTTCTTTCGTATGTAAAATTCCGCTTAATGGCTATGGAGTCCGACGACGTTGCCGGGCCTGGTTATTGAGGGAAAGAGAAGTTAACTTTGTGAGAAAGAAAAGGAACACTAAAATGACAAAGCTGGGATTTGGTCTTACCTTTCTGACTGTGGTGGCTTGTTCGCTGTTTCCGGGTGGTTGCGACCGTCGTGAGGAGCAACAAGGCCTTGAAGCAGCAGCAAAAGCGGAACTTGCTGCTGTTATTCAGGAACGCAACAGGCTGCAAGAGCAGGTTGGTAAACTTGCCAAGGATTGGGCTGCCAAGGAAAAAACCGCTGAAATCACAATGAATAACCTGAAGTATCTGTTGGCGGAAGAGACAGAAAAGGTCGTTGAGCTTCAAGACCGGAACGAGAAGCTGCAGGCAACCATTGACGAGTTACAGAAGAAGTTAGGTATTGAGGCTGAAGAAGTAAAGGATGAATTCAAGGAAATTCGCGAACCGGACGTCATCTTTGTCCCTACGCCCCAGGACGTTGTTGACAAAATGCTGGAGTTGGCGGAAGTCAAAAAGGAGGATTTGGTGTACGACCTGGGCTGTGGTGACGGCCGAATCGTAGTTACAGCGGCCAAGAGGTTCGGCTGCAAGGCAAAAGGTTACGACATAGACCCGAATCGCGTGAGGGAGTCGCTGAAAAACGTGGCCAGGAACAATGTTGGACACCTGGTTACAATTGAGCAGAAGGACATCTTCACCCTCGACCTCAGCAAGGCAAACGTAATCACTCTCTACCTTCTTCCGGAGCTGAACGTGAGGCTGATCCCGCAGTTGGAGAAGCTCAAGCCCGGCTCGCGGATTGTCTCACACGACTTCTCAATGGAAGGAGTCAAGCCGGACAAGGTCGTTACAATTACTTCTGATAGGGACACATACGAACACACGGTCTATCTGTGGACCGTGCCGCTCAAGAAGATACCCGAAGCGGAGCCGGCTCCTGTTCTGGATGATTTGTCCGAAGAATAAAAAGTACATTCTTTAAACGCCGGCGCCGCTTTGGAAAATGAAGTTGAACTTTCCGCCTCGGGGGGTTGTTAGAAGTAAGTTAGAATCTACCTCCGCTTTTTTATTCGCAGGTCCAGGCAGGGGGGCGGGATTTTAACGGGGCTTTGGTGCGGCCTTAATAATCGGTGCTGTTTGCGGCTTTGCTCTTGTGGCCTTGCCGTGCAAAACGCCATTGGGATCAAAGGACAACGGGTCGATACAAATGAATCGGTCCC
This sequence comes from Phycisphaerae bacterium, assembly GCA_029858035.1. GTDB lineage: Bacteria > Planctomycetota > Phycisphaerae > Sedimentisphaerales > Anaerobacaceae > CS2-K091. The sequence goes on along the minus strand of JAOUFU010000044.1, from coordinate 13,706 downwards.
ATCCGACATCCGGGCCTTTTTTCTGATGGTAGACGTGCCACAAGCTGCCGGCAGAGTCTTTGGTGACAGAACCATGGCCTGGCCCATATATCCGGCCGCCTCCTTTAATAATTGGATTTCCAGGATATTTAGTAAAAGGCCCCATGGGATTATTTGCAGTTGCATAACCGACGGCATAATGTTTCGTATTGGCCCCATATCCTGAATAGAGCAGGTAATAGATATTTTTGTGCTTAATCATCCATGGTCCTTCTGTTACCCTTGCTTCCCATGGTTCGTCCGGTTTAATAATCAATTTCGATTTTCCAGTCAAATGCAGCGGATCAGTCATTTTTTGGACGTGTATTTCAAAACCTCTTTTGACAAAGTACAGGTAGTACCGGCTGTCGCTGTCCTGGAACATGTGTGCATCTATTGCACCGTTAATGAAAATGCCCTTGTCTTTGAAGGTCTGGTCCGGTTTGTCGGCGACGGCAAAGCCGATTCTCCAGTTGGCAGTATAGTATAGATAGAACCTGCCGTCCGAGCGGTTATAGAAAACGTCGGGGGCCCAGACGTTTTTCCCGCCGGGGCTGAAAATTCTTCGCCCCTTTGTCCAGTTTACTAAATCATCGGATGTGTAAACATGGTAGCTTCTGTTATCTCCGGTCGGATACAGATAAAACTTTCCTTCATAAAAAATAGCGGTCGGGTCGGCTGGTCCAATTTCCAATATGACCGGATTGGAATATTCTTGGGCCGCTTCCAGTAATCCTGCCGAAAAAACAAGAATTAGTAGTGAGTTTGCAATCAATATTTTTGCTTTGTGCAATGCCTTTTTCATTCTGATCTTCCTTCTCTCCGGCAGATTCACCTCTGTCGTTTCCGCCTTGAGAGTATAAGTATTATACCGAGATTTCCCAGAAAAATCGCTTAGAAACATTCTATAACATTCCGATAAACTATTCCAACAGGTTTATCCCAATGCCTTTACAGTTTTTTGCGCATCTTGCTGCCTGTTTTTGTTGTGGCGATGGCCGGAAAGAAACGCCGGGATTGGCACAATTTTCTTGACTAAGGTTTTGATTTTTGGTATATTATAACGGTTGCGATAGGCGGTTACGCCGTACATAATATATGGCTCGAATAAGGCCGATAAAGGTACATTGCAACAGGGAGACAGGGTGACAAGCGGTTTGCTAAAAAAGACCTGAGTCTCCCTTATTTTTTTTTATCCCTCCTGTTCAAATTGTGATCTTTGCCTTTTTTGCTTTCGGCAAAAAGGGAAGTTTGGTCTCAAAGTTCACGTGTGCATATCGGCACCCAATTGCCCACAGGCCGCCTTTATTTTTCGGCCTTTTTTATAGCGAATCGTTGTTTCAATCCCTGCACCCTCAAGTATTTGGACAAACCGTTTTATGGTTTCCTTGCTGCTTGCCTCGAATGAGCCGGGCGCGTATGGATTATACTCGATAAGGTTGATATTACATTTGGCCTTATGTGCCAGTCGCGAGAGCATTTGGGCGTGTAATGCAGAATCGTTGAAACCCTTTATCAGCACGTATTCGAAAGTCACGCGCTGTTGAGTTTTTCGCTGGTAATATTTCACCGCCTCCATTAATGCCGAAATAGGGTATTTTTTATTGACAGGCATAATCTTCGAACGCAAAGCGTCGGTCGGTGCGTTCAGGGATATTGCTAATCGCGGATGAATATCTTCATCCGCCAGTTTTCTGATACCATCGGCGATTCCGCAGGTGCTGATTGTTAAGTGCCGCAAACCGATATTTTTGCCCTGCGGATGATTGAGTATGCGTACGGATTTTATAACGGCGCTGTAATTCTGGAGCGGTTCTCCCATCCCCATATAAACAACATTGTTGATTTTACCCCTGTCTTTCCGGATTATATTTAACTGGTCGGCAATTTCGGCTGCTGTGAGTTTCCTTTGGAATCCCAGCTTTGCGGTCGCACAAAAGGCACAGTTCATCGTACATCCGGCCTGTGTTGAAACGCACAGTGTTTTGCGTTTTCCGTCGGTCATAAGGACCGTTTCGATCCGAAGCCCGTCGGCCAATTCAAAAAGATATTTTATGGTTCCGTCGGGATCACTAAATGTACGGACGGTATTCAGATGGGAAATATAGTAATCCTGCTCGGCAAGAAGGGCTCGAAAGTCCTTGCTTAAGGTTGTTATATTTGATATCCGGCCGGCATCCCTGCAGTGGATAAACGTGAAAATATATTTCGCCAGATATCTTTTTTGTCCAAAATTCTCGACGATATCTTCAAGCTCACTGAGCGTCTTGTTTTTCAGGTCCTTGTCCATCATTCGTATTCTACAAAACGCCCCTGATTCTGTCGAATTCCTTATACATGCCAAGAATTTAATTTATATACTTGACATGACCGGCAAAGGATGGTATTCTAAATTTAATCCAATTTTGCATTTAAGCTCCTGTTCGTTATCTCGCTTTCTCCTCTCCCTCCGCCGGACAGGGGCTTTTATTCTATAAATTCCGCTCTGTCTGTCCAAAATCAACACGGAAACCATAGGATTACCAGCGTGTTGTCGGATGAAACTCCTATAGCGGGAAGGGATAGTGTTCTTATTCGTGGCAGGCATAAGCCTATTAACAAGGCAGACTTCAACGGCGACGGGATAGTCGATATGGCGGATTTCGCTGCCTTTTCCGAAAACTGGCTTCAATCGAGCATTGTAGAGTATTAACCCTGCACGTTCTTGCTGCCTGGCCTGGTTGCGGTGATAGTGAGATGGATGCCGGAAGACAGAGATCAGAGGTCGGATTCGAGGGATTGGAGATTAGGGAATAGAATACAGATAGAGTGTTTTTGTAACTGGCTTTCATTTGAGATGAAGAATTTTTTGTCAACCAAATTCCGCCCTGCACGTCTTAGTACATACATTAGGCAGTTTTTGACGGTTTTGCAGCCTGTATTGTAAAATTTTTGTAAAAAACGGCTGTAAGTACGAAAAAAGGTGTAATATATTTGACATTTTTCTTTAGCCTGGATATATTACTGTTGTAAAAGAAGGATGGTGAGAAAACTATTTTTCGCCAGATGTGAGGCTTTCTCCCCACAAATAGCCGGTTTTTTTCTAATCGAATTCGTATACGAGTTTTCAGGGAAAGGACAAGGCAGTTAGAAGCAGGAGGAAATGTGCAATTCCATAGTCTTTTTCCTTATGAAGTTCATAGTTTTACTAAATTATGGTCTTAGATGCGTAAAAAAAACTGCGAATTTATTGTAACAATTCCGGGCTTGTTACGTCTTATATATGTAGATAGGTTCTGGTCTGAGTTGATATATGGGTCATCACCTGCGCCGGTGACGGAAACCGTGATATTGACTTCCAAAGCCGGATTTTTAAGCGAAACTCCTGTGCGATAAGCGCACTGTAAATATCAGCAGAAAAATCAGGAGAAAACAAGAACCGGCAGTACGAATGGCTGCCCCAGAGAAACAAGGAGAAAAAAAATGAGGGTATTCAGGGAACGACGAAATATGATGTTTTTGTTCGGTATGCGTGCCATAAAACTGGGGGCAGCAGTGGCCTGTATGCTGGCAATTGTCGTATCACAGGGTGTCCAGGCAGTTCAGCCGGAAGGCAGGATGGCGAGATTTTATGGGCAGGAAGATGTATATGTCCCGGGCGAGGTCCTTGTGCTGATGTCGGCGGACGTTGACAGAAACGGTGTAGTGGAGGCAGCGGAGGACTTGTCGGGTGTCGAAGCCGCCGTGGAGGGGACAATCGAAAAGCGTATCACTTTTTCGCGTGGGAAAGAGGTGCTTCGGGTCGCACTGCCTGCCGGGAAATCGGTAGAGGACGCAATAGCAGAGAACTGGGGGGCGAAAGACCGACGCATCCTTGTGGTTGAACCTAATTACCGTGTGCGTATAGCACGGACTCCAAATGATCCACGTTTCCAGCAGTTGTGGGGCATGCACAATACCGGGCAGACTGGAGGAACAGAAGATGCAGACATTGACGCGCCGGAGGCCTGGGATATCGCCACCGGCGTGCCGGAGGGCTCAGATGTAATCGTAGGAATTATCGATACGGGCATCGACTATATGCACCAGGATTTGGTCGATAACATGTGGATCAATCCCGGAGAGATACCCGGCAACGGTATCGACGACGACGGTAACGGATATGTCGACGATGTGCACGGCTATGATTTCTTCCAGGATGATGGTGACCCCAGTGACACGTACGGCCATGGTACACACTGTGCCGGTACGATCGCAGGCGTCGGTGATAACGGGCTTGGAGTGGCCGGGGTCAACTGGCAATGCAAGCTGATGGCTCTGCGAGCTCTCGATGCGAGTGGTGGAGGCAACACGGATGATACTATCGATGCAATAATCTACGGGGTAGCCAACGGTGCCAAGATTCTGAGCAGCAGCTGGGGCGGCTATGGATACTCGCTGGCGATGGAATATGCGATTATACATGCTCGCGATAACGGCGTGCTGTTCGTGGCTGCAGCGGGTAATTACGGGTGGGACACCGACTCAGAGCCATTCTACCCGGCGAGCTACGAGGTTTCTAACGTGATTTCGGTCGCCGCAACCGACCATAAAGATTTGCTTGCCAGCTACTCCAACTATGGTGATGAGTCAGTGGATCTTGGTGCGCCTGGAATGAGTATTCTCAGCTCCTATCCGACATTCAGGAGGTTATTCTTTGAGGATTTTCAGGGCGCGGCGAGGCCTAATTTTACGGGCACACAAATGACGCGGGAGGGTGTGGGGAACTACTGGGGTACAGTACTATCGCCGACCTATTATGATGAAAACAATATTGCCGCCCGGGGTGACTGGAATCACTCCCGGCCTTATAGCAGCGGCAGTTACGGCTCCATTGTAACGTCTCCCATTGATACACGAGGATTGCGTGGACTTACGCTGGAGTTTGAGTTCCGCTTGGAAAGTGACTACGACGATATGCTGGTCGTCTATGTGTGGGATGGTAGTACCTGGCGCGAGGTTTTTTCAATAAGCGGCCCCTATTACTATTACGAGGAATATTTCTACGGGATGCGTGTTGATATCCCTGATTCGTATCGCAATGAAGAAATGAAGATAAGGTTCCGCTGGGCCACCGATGGTGTGGAGAACAACTACTTCGGTGCGGAAGTAGACAATATTCGTATCCAATGTATAGACGACCACTCCGAGAGCTACGTCTGGAGCAGCGGCACATCGATGGCGGCACCGCACGTGGCGGGCGTGGCCGCGCTGGTGATGGCGAATGTTCCCGGTTCTGCTGGCACTATAATGTCGCTGGAGGAATTGAAGACAAGGTTGGTCTGGACGGGCGATCCGGTGCCGGCATTGGACGGCAAAACAGTCTCCGGATGTCGCCTTAATGCGTACAATGCGCTAACAGCATCAACCGGATTGGCGGTCGTTGCTCCTAAGGGTGGAGATTCCTTGAAACTGTCATCCAGATACAATATTCGATGGTATACGATCGGCGGCGGCCCCTTTGTTGATATTTATCTTCTCAAAGGAGGTAACGTTTACACGCAGTTGGCGAACGGCGTACCCAACAACAACAAGTTCACCTGGAACATACCTCCAAGCCTTCCTGCCGACTCAGATTACCGAATAAGAATAACCGATGGAACATACTCGGACGAAAGTGACGGGGACTTCGAGTTGTTCTGTCCGTCCATTGTAAAACCGGACTACCCGGACCCGTGCGACGGCGCTAGAGATGTTGCTTTGAATATCGAATTGGCATGGAAGTCGGAAGGTGCATTGGACCCGGTAACGATAACTTTTGACGAAGTAGATTCCGGCACGATGGTCCACGATATGGTCATCGAGGACGTGACATTCGGTTTCTTTGTGGACGGGGTATCCAGTGAACAAGCGTATGTTGTCGGTGGTGGTTCGTTTGAAACCGAATACATCCAAATTCCGTGCATCGATGGAGATTCCGATGGGATTCTGGTGCTGGACTTTGCCATTCCTGTCTACGGTGTCTCCTACGGCTTCCTATTGGCCTCCTACGGCTACCAACAGAATGCAAGCACAATGGTATTAATTGACAGTTCCTTCACGACGATCGGCACTTTTTCGGCCGATGCCAATGACATGGGATTCGTCTGGATGGAGGGATTCAATATTGGTACAAGTACGAAGCCGATAGCGCATGCTATTATTAGCTTTACTCATTACGATCAGCAATATAATGAGTTTTTGCTGGATAATCTGACTTACAGCCCACTCCCCGGGGGAATGGCTGAGCCCCAGGCACAGGCCGGCAGTGGAGAGATGTTTGAAGGCGGAATGGGTGAGGGTCAGATTGCAAACGGTATTTTTGGCGGAAGTATTCACTCCCTGCTCCAGTTTGATTTCACGCGGCCTGAGTACATGTTACCGGGCGTCCGCACCGGTAATGAATCCGGTGCAAAAGAATCGGATGCACCGGAGGCAATGGCCATGGCTGTAGCCGGGAATATAGGCGAATTGCATTATGGTGGCCCTGATACCGGTGGTTACATCTTCATCGACAGCGACGAGCCTGATGGTCCTTCTTTCGATTGGATCGAGATAGCTACGGGGGGACCTCCTCCGCCACCACCTCCTCCTCCGCCACCGCCGCCACCTCCCGGTCCTGGTGAGGCTGAGCCGGTCTCGCCGGAATCCACAGAGTTAGGGGCTGGTCTCAATCTCCGTCTTTCGGATGACAGTTGGCGGTACCCCATTATGCTGCCGTTTCAGTTCTCTTTCTATGGGAGCAAATACAATTATGTGGCGATTGGCTCTAATGGAGGGATCTACTTCGTGGACGAGTACTTAACCTTAGGCAACCGTTGCATCCCAAGTAACACCAGTATCGAAAGATTCATAGCGGTTTACTGGGATGATCTCTATCCCAATCAAAGCGGGGACGACAACGTATATGCTGCGGTTGTCGGAGAAGAACCCAATCGAATCCTTGTTGTGCAGTGGGAGAACGTGATGCACTGCTGCAGCGATTCCCGAGGCAGGGTGACTGCTCAGGCACAGCTGTTCGAAAAGAACGGTGACATCCTTCTGCTGTACGCGGATCCCAGTCTGGAAGCCGGTTCAGAAGGGACTATAGGAATTCAGAGGGATGCCGGCTGTGGTTTGAACTATCTGTGCAACGAGGCGAAGATTCATCCCGGTTTGGCAGTTCTGTTCAGGTACGCCCCACCATGTCCTATGACGTGGGACGTTTATTTCGGGACAGACCCGAACGAACTTGAGCTGATTGCAAGTGGTTTGACGGAACCGAGATGTGATCCGACGCCGGAGCCCGGCCAGACACTGAAGCGTGGTATGAGGTATTTCTGGCAGGTGGTAGCGAGCAGCTGCTGTGGCGCAGTCGAAGGAAATGACTGGTCGTTCACAACGGAGAACACCCCTCCGGTCGCTGATGCCGGGGAAGACCAGACTGTCGAATGTGCATGCAATACCGGGCAGGGGACACGGGTCACACTGGATAGTACCAGATCAAGCGATGCCGAGGGCACTGGACTGACTTGTACCTGGACGGGGCCTTTCCTCGAGAGTCCCGTGAAAGGAGAAGCACCGACTGTTACCTTAGATAGCGGATGCCCGGGTGAGTATGTGATAACGCTGATTGTTAATGACGGAATAGATGATTCGGAGCCCAACAACGTTGTTGTAACGGTTGTAGACACAATCCCGCCGACCATCACCTGTCCTGCGGATGTTACACTCGAGTGCCCGGCTGATACCAGCGTTGAGGCAAACGGTTCGGCGACGGCCAGTGATACCGGAGGTAGTGTGACGGTAACGCACAGTGACCAGTGGCAGCCGATCTGCGGCAATGCGGGGACACTGACTCGTACATGGACCGCGACGGACGAATCAGGCAACAGCTCAGATTGTGTACAGACGATAACGGTGGTAGATACGAGGCCGCCTGAATTCGAGTTCTCTGTTACACCCACCTACATGTGGCCGCCGAGTCATAAGATGGTCGAGGTTACACCGAGCTGGACGGTGAGCGACGAATGTGACGCTGCACCGCAGGTTTCACTTGTCGGCATCGTGATGAGCGAAGATGATAACACCGTTGGCGATGGGCATACTACGGGAGATATTGAGATAGGCGAGGGCGGTGAAATCTATGTGAGGTCCGAGCGGAGCGGGGCCAATAGCGGCAGGATTTACACCATCACCTATCAGGCAGTCGATGATTGTGGTAACGTGACCGTGAGAAGCGCGACCGTCAGCATACCACATGACTTTAAGGTTTTAGCGAAAATCGCTGATAGATGGCTGTCGTCCGGCAATGAAGGTTCGATTCAGGTAGACTTTAACAATGACGGGATTGTGAATCTGGCGGACTTTGCCAAGTTTGCAGAAAACTGGATACAATAGGCAGTTTCAAGTTACAAACTTGTGAGTGAAACTTTATTAAGACCAGTATTAGCTCCGGACACCGGCGAGGTCTTGATAAAAGCGGCTTTCTCCGAGAGCGCCACGCCATTTCTGCTCGGCTTTGGCGCGGGAATTGTAAAAAGATAAAAGCTGAAACTCCGATACGGAGAGAAGCGTCGTAAAGGCTATTGCTGAGAATCTAAGCCTGACACGGGGTATGCGAAACGGGAATTAGATTATGCAGGTATGATTATTGCGTAACCTGGCCATGACTTTTACATCGGCCTTACTTGAAGTAAGGTGTTGTATTTCCATCTTATTTGCCCATTTGTGGGAGTCGACTCCTTTGTATATTTCAGGCCCGCATTTAACTGTTCGTTTATCATTTATATGCTTTTTCATGCTTAGACCCCTTTCTTTGGGATTTTAACCTGCAAATGGCACGAACGTTTCGTTTTAGAAGGATACGAGCTGATATTTATTCGAAGCTGTAAAAGATATAGCAGCTTGTTTTAACGGCTGCCCTATATAAAGTATAATCCATTTGTTTCGAGATGCAAGAAAAGTAATGGAATATTTATACTATTAATAAAGAACAAATTTAACACCCCAAATCTTGTATATCCTGCTGCCTGGCAAGATGCGCATGTTCGCTCCCGTCTATAGCACATCAATCCCCGCCCCTGTTTTCTGAAGCCGTCAATTACGTTCGTTTCTCCTTGACTTTCAGCTTTAATAGTATAGACTAATGCCGTTGACGCTATCTTGTCGGGCAAATATGATACACAATGAGTAAAACCATGCTTTCGAATCGGACTTTATCGCTGGTCATCATCGCTGTTTGCATCCTAAGCACTTCTCTTTCCGCACCAGGAGCTGACTGGCCTCAATGGGGCGGAACAAATAACCGGAACATGGTTTCACAGGAGAAGGGCCTGCCCGATTCTTTTGAACCGGACAGGGACAAGGTAAGCGGCCAGGGTAGCAACGGCCAGAATGCAAGAAATGTCAAATGGATAGCCAGACTCGGCGCCTTTGCATATGGTAATCCGACCGTGGCCGATGGCAGGGTCTTTGTCGGAACCGATGCGCAGACACTTACGGCCGATCCAAGGTTCGACTTTGCCAAAGGAGGACTTCTCAAGTGTTTGGCCGAAGACAGCGGCAAGCAGCTCTGGCAGTTGGCAATACCGGAACGGCGCAAACTGCCCGCCGATATTCACTTTGGTCATCAGTATCTCGGCGTGTGCTCATCGCCGAATGTCGACGGAAATCGTGTGTATATTGTGACCATCGCCGACGAGGTTTTATGCCTTGATGTCAAGGGCCAGGCTAATGGGAATGACGGACCCTACATGGATGAAGCACAGTACATGGCCGGCCCCGGCAAAACACCTGTCAAGCTGACCGAAAAAGACGGTGACATTATCTGGCGGTTCGATTTGATGGATGAGCTCGGTGTCTTTCCTCACGATGCCGCCAGTTGTTCGGCACTGATTGTGGGTGACATGCTTTATGTCGGCACGTCGAACGGCGTGGACAAACCCCACAAGAAAGTTCTCGCGCCGCAGGCCCCCAGTCTGGTCGTTTTGGATAAGATGACCGGCCGGCTTCTGGCCACCGACGCAGAGAAAATAGGTACACGTATGTGGCACGCACAGTGGGCGTCCCCCTCGTCGGGAAAAGTCGGCGATAAGACGCTTATCTTTTTCGGAGGCGGAGACGGTATATGCTATGCTTTCGAAGCACTAACGGCCGCCGGTGAAAAACCTGTTTCCTTGAAGAAGGTCTGGTCCTACGACTGCAATCCCCCCGAGTACAGGTTCCGTGACGGCAAACCCATCCCGTATTACGATGGTGACAGACGCAAGTCGGGCAGCCCTAATAAAAACGACGGCAATTACATCGGTCCCAGCCAGATTATAGCAACGCCGGTTTTTCACGAAGGCCGAGTGTATGTCGCGATAGGCCAGGACCCGGCTCACGGGCGCGGCAAAGGAATGCTGCATTGTATCGATGCGTCGAAAACTGGTGACATTACCAAGACCGGAGTCATCTGGACATACGATGATATCGATCGCAGCCTCGCGACGGCGGCCGTTGATGACGGATTGCTCTATGTCGTTGATGTTGCCGGAAGACTTCACTGCGTTGATACCGAAACGGGAAAACGCTGCTGGGTATATGAGACAAAGGATGAGACATGGGGTGGTCCGCTGGTTGCCGACGGCAAGCTGTACTTCGGCAACAAGAGAATGCTCTATATAATGGCAGCCGGCAGAAAAACGAAACTGCTGAGCAAGATGCGGATGTCGGCGCCCGTCTACAGCACGCCAATTGCTGCCAATGGCGTCCTTTACGTTGCCTCGAACCGATATCTGTGGGCCACTCATCTCACACCCTGACCGGCAGCCTTCGGGTCAATCCGCATGGAGCCGGTGTTTATAATTGTCGGACAAAGTGCAGCCACCGCCGCCGCACACGCTATAGATCAAAAGTGCGCCGTGCAGGATATAGACTACAACAAGCTGCGTGAACAACTGCTCAATGACGAGCAGCGCATTTGAACGAAGCAAAGTGCCCTTTCCAGCTTTTGCAGTACTAATCCATTCTATTGACGATAGTTCAGTGCTCGTATAGCTACACTTTTTTGCCCCTGAGACAACCGGTTTGCCAGAACCAACACATGTTTCAGTTCGTATTAACTATAGAAGTTTTGTTTTAGGCCCCTGTCCACCCCTCTCTCCCTCTCCTCGCAGGCAGGGGCTTTTTTACATTCGACTCCTCTTGACCGCCGGGCTCTGAAAGCCCCCATTTTAACAGGCGCCTGCGGAGCACCATCAGAATTAACTCTGTCGTTGAGGGAAATCATACAGCTTTTATCCAAAAAAGTGAAATTGTTTTTGAGGGAGCGGACCTTAACATTCCTCAGCATTTTAGGGCCTTTGATGACTATGCAAGCTCCGGCAGGTCGGTGAAAAAAAAAGGTCATTAGAAGAGCTAAAATAGAGTATTTCCATGGATTTTTGGCCGGGTTTCATAAGATTTTGCGAAATATGGTAAAATAGAGTGTAACAAGTCAACTTAATAACTGCACATAGTTATAGCCGCACGTATTGTCGGTATTCTATGGACGAGGATAAAGATTACATCGTGTTGGTCAGGCAAGCCCGGCTCGGCAGCAGGGAAAGTCTTGAAACTTTGGCAAAGTCGGTTCGAGGAAGATTGTATGCGTATGTCTATCGGATTGTGTTACGGGAGCATTTGGCCCAGGACATTGTACAGGAGAGTATGCTCGAGATGTTTAAAGTATTAGGCAAATTGCAAAGAGGGGATAGATTTTGGCCCTGGCTGCGGGGGATTGCATTCAATAAGATACGCCGGCACTATATGGAAGAAAAACATCGGCGGGAAGTGCCGGTGTCGAAACTAGAAAAGCCCAGACACCGGTCGACGGAGGCCCAGGCAGGTTTTGCAAAACTCGTCTCTGAGGAGCTGAAGCAGATTGTCATCAGTACAATGGGCGAATTGAAACCTCGATATCGGAAAGTGCTGATTATGCGCTGTTATGAGGAGATGGAGTATTCGGAGATAGCGGAGTTGATGGGGTGTAGCGAGTTAAGCTCGCGTGTGTTGTTTTGCAGGGCCAAAAGATCACTTCAAAAACACCTTTCTAATAAAGGCTTTAGAAAAGGTTTTCTGGTGACCGCTTTGGTATTGTTTGGGAAGATGACGGCACCGAGCGAGGCCGCAGCAGCCGGCGTGTCAATAACAACGGCGGCCACTAAGGTTGGTGTAGCGGCAGGGGTGGTGGCGGCGGTCAGTAGTAAGACAGCCATTGTATCGCTGGCGACTGCCGGCGTATTGGCCGTTGGTACAATGGTGACAACATCGGCGCTTGATGGGACAAAGAACCTGCCGGAGAACAAACCTGTAAAAAGTTTACAGATTACGGGTCAGGTGGACACGGTACAAGGGGGCGTTGAAGAACGCTGGTACTATTATCCGCAGAAAGTGGATGGGCCCGTTATGTTGAGATTGGTCAACTGGGATTCGCAGCGCAAGAAAACTTACGGCCGGTGGTGGCAGGATGACCGGGCAAATTACTGCTTTGTTAAAAACAGCAATACCATCTACATTAACAACTTTCGGATGTTCAACAGCCGGCTCGACGTGCAGACCCTGCCCACTGACGGCCCAGGTTTTATAGATTTTGTTTCAACCGTTGAAGGTCAAAATCATGAGATGAAATATGTATCCGGCAAGGGAGAAGGTTTGCTGGTTATCACAAGGCGCGGGGGAGAGGAGAACGGCGATCAGTTTCGGATAGTACAACATAACAACGTGCTGGACGAGGAATATTTCCGATACAAGTGGCCACCTGAGGCAGTAGAGTTCGATAATCGCGACATGATGCACAAACGAGGCTGGACGTATTTTAAAATAACGGGTCGAATTGATGACAAAGAAGTCCGGGGCAGAGGAAGGATACCGTTTGTAAATGCGGCCAGTGATAATCATTGGCCGTGGATCGTATTGAAGGTGGGGGAAGATATTATAAATGAAGCCTGTTTTGCCGGGCTTGGTCGGCCCTGGATGGGGATGCACACGATAGATACGGTGCGGCGGGATGCGGTACGAAAGTGGGTGTGGTTTGAGACCAGATATACCACTGACGAAGTAAAAGTGGAAGTCCTGGTGACCTACAGGCAAGTCAAGCTTCTCTATACCATTAATATGGAAAAGGATGTAATCGAGAAAATAACGTTTCTGGTCGAAGACGAGCGCCGCGGAGAGTTGAGTTTTATTTACCTTCAGGAGGTTGACAATATCGGCAGCGAGTTTGCCGAGCCGGGACGACAAAGTGACAGAGGACCTCAGCAGGAAGGAACGGGTATGCTGTGGTTGGTACGATTAATAGAAAGTCAGATGAGCTAAAAGTTGAAAAGAAATAAATTGCAGAGGACAAAACCATCGGATTCCAAGGTTACAATTTTGAAAAGAAGGGCGGCGAGACTCAGGGATTTACCTTAGTTGAGCTATTGGTGGTCATCTCCATCATGTCAATGTTGACGGCGATTTTGGTGCCGGTGCTGGATAAGGCCAGGCTTCAAGCCCAAACGCTGCTCGTGATGATAAACCAGCGGGAAATTGTCACCGCAGTGAACTGCTATACAGTGGACAACGAAGGCAGTTACCCGGAATCGGTTGCCACGATAGGAAGTGGGAGCGGCTGGAATTGGCAGGAGCCTACCATGCTGACAGGTTATCGCAGGCGCAGTCCCAAACTTCATCGTTCGATGAGCGCATAC
>JAOUFU010000043.1 GCA_029858035.1 Phycisphaerae bacterium | reverse complement strand
AGGCGTCGCCATCGAGGCGGGTGTGGGCCGTTATCAAAATAGTGTCGGATTTGTTGATTAGCTCAAGTGCTTTTTGAAAATTGTCGTTGCTTACCATTTGTACCCCTATGTCAAAAAACGTCTACTGAGCCCCAAGCGTAAGCGCCGGGTCATTTTACCCCTCACTTACGCTCGGGGCTCTGTTAATATTACCCCTCACTGACGTTCGGGGCTCTGATTATATTTGTTGAACCAAATTCCATCATTTTCCCCTGTTCATTTTTAACATATCTAATCGCAGAAACAAGGCTTTCTTTCGTCCAAAGGTATTTTGTGCTTCCGTGCTGCGTCCAGAATTTCTTGATTAACTTTTGCTTGTTATTGTTTCTCTTAATCGCCCTTGTAGCATAAGACTTAAAATCCACCATCATCTTTTCCGGCCTTTCCTTACCACTCACTACAATATGGACATGATTACTTCTGACGTGAACGGCGTGTGCAAACCACTTGCGAACTTCACAAACCCCTAATATAGCTCTTAATACTGCCTGTCTCAGTAGCGTTGTTAGTTCTAAAGGTTGATTTTTAAGAATGCTATGTTCTTTCATTTGTCGCGAACAATTTCGCCCTAAAAAGGAAGTCCCATAACGATTGTGCCTTTTGTCAACACTACCTCTTTTGTCTCCATGCATCCAGGTGCCATAAGTCGTAAAAGTAATAAGATAACCAATAGGATATTCGGTTCCGTTATTTATGACTCTAACATTCCTTTCTCTGCAGCTTCTGTGGCTACAATTTTTTCAGTCTTTTACGAGCATTGCTTTGGCGACTTCTCGGGATTTTTGTTTGTCGAAGAGCATCTCGATTAATTTTAACGAAAATTCCAAGGCGGTGCCGGGACCCTGGCTGGTGATAAGGTTGCCGTCGATGACGACGTTTGCCTGCTCAGCGTTTTCAAGCTCCGAGAGCAAAGAAGGATAGCAGGTTGCCTTTTTATTTTTTAGAAGGCCGTGTGGTTTTAATGCGACGGCGGGTGAAGCGCAGATAGCGGCGTAAAAGCGGCCTGATTCGGCCTGCTCTTTCAGCATATCGATGAACTGGCTGCTGTCTCTTAAATGCTCGGCCCCGGGCATGCCGCCCGGCAGGACAATCAAATCATAAACGCTGCCAACGCAGTCTGAAATGACGGCGTCGGCTACTAATTTTACTCCCCTGCTGGCGGTAATCTGTATCGCGCCCACAGAGGCAACCGTGACGTCGGCTTTGGCCCTTCTCAGGACATCAATTATGGTTACGGCCTCCAATTCCTCGGTGCCGTCCGCTATTGCAACCAAAACTTTCTTTGACATTGTCAAACTCCCATTTATATTTCTTTCCGACAATCCTTAGTCTTGTTTTTTGCCAAGATTTCTTTTGCCGTTTTACAGTCTTTTGCGATTTGTCCGGCAAGTTCTTTTTCGGTGTCGAATTTTTGCTGGCTACGTATTCGCTGTATAAAATCCATAGCGAGCCATTTTCCGTGTAAATCACCGACTTGTCCGGTCAGTATGTGTGCTTCTATCAGTCGTGGATAGTCGGTGCCGAGGGTTTGTGCGGTTCCGATGCTCAGGGCGGCGGGGATTGTTGCAGTAGCTGGACATACATCTTTTTCGGTGTCACCGATTTGCACGAAGCCGGCATAGACGCCTTCGGCGGGGACAAGCTGGTCGGTCGGACCCATGTTGGCTGTCGGGAAGCCGATCTGTTTTCCTTTTCCGCGGCCCGGAATAATTTGGCCTATGAGGCGGTAAGGTCTGCTTAGTGCAGGGGCAGCTTCGGCGACGTCACCGTTTTTTAACATATTGCGAATGACGGTGCTCGAGACTTTTACGGTTTGGCCGGTCGAGAGTTGAATTTCTTTGGTTTCGATTACGGAAACGAGAAAACCTTTTTCCTGCCCTATCTTTTGGAGTGTCCGGGCGTTTCCGCGTCTGCCTGAGCCGAAATTAAAGCTTCCACCCTCGACGACTATTCCGGGCTGGATACCTTTGACAATGAATAACTTCACGAAATCATCAGATGAAAGTCTTAGAAGTTCAGGAGTGCTCTTTACGAGGAGAAGACAATCGGCGCCGGCTTTTGCAATAAGATGTTTTTTCAAGGCCAATGAGGTTAAGAGTTCGGGTTTTTTGTCCGGATTTAAGACAGCAAGCGGATGCGGCTCCAAGGTCATTACCACCAATTGCGTTTGGTTTTCTGTTGCGGTTTGTTTGGCGGCGTTCAATATTTGTTGATGGCCGATATGTACGCCATCGAAATTACCTATTGTCAGCACACAGCCTTTTTGCACTGTTGCCAATTCGGCAAGGTCAGATGTTACTTCTATAAGCTCCATTTCAATACTGGGTATCCTTTTATGTTATGGAGAATTCTTATTGCTTACAGCACATGCTCGAACAAGAGCGCCGTATATTGCATTTCGCTGCTCGATGCTATCGCCAGCCTCCGGGTGCCACTGGACAAAGAGGCCGAACTTTCCGTCGGTTCGTTCCATTGCCTCGGCGACGCCGTCTTCGCTTCGGGCGATAATTTTCAAATTTCTGCCGAGGTCTTTTACGGCCTGATGATGGTTCGAGTAGACGTAGGCCTGGTCGGAGCCGAGGATTTTTGCCAGGGAGCTTTTCGGTTCAATCTTTACATTATGATAGCCGCGGTGTTCGACCTTTGTGCCCACCTGGGAGGGGATGTCCTGGATGAGCGAGCCGCCGGAAACGACATTTGTAAACTGCATTCCCAGACAGATGCCCAGGAGTGGTTTTCCGCTGTTCCACCAGAGGGAGATCAGGTTTTTTTCGAAATTGTAGCGCTGCGTTGGCATTATTTTGACTGTTTCGTGTGGCTGTTGGCCGTATGCGGAAGGTGGGATGTCATCGCCGCCGACCAGTAACAAACCGTCAAGCTGGTCCACATACTGCTGTAAAATTTGGTCTTCTGAGATGGTTGGCAGGACCAGCGGGGCGCCGCCAGCCTCGGTAACTGCTTTTATATAAGCGAAATCCACACAAGTAGTACCGCTTTTGTTATTTGCGCTATAGACACTTGTAATTCCGATGAGCGGCCGGGCCGGTGCACCAGTGCTCTGGCAGCCACAACAAACCACCAAAGTCGCCAGGACCAGTAATAAAAGTATCTTCTTGGTTTTCTGCTTATTTACAGTCATCGTGTTCATTCGCTCCAAAAAGCCTGCAATTTTCAATAAAGGCCCTAATTTACCCATCAAGAGTAAAATCCGCAATTTTTTTTTGATTTGTATGAAAACCGGCTGGTTTTGCCTTTGTCCATATGAGCAGTAGAAACAGGCTGAAATCAGAAAAAAAGCCGGGAATTTTTTTGCAACTTAGTTGCATTTAGCGGTATAATGTTGTACTATTGAGAGTGTTATTTTGGCTGCTAACAAGGTAAGGATCTCATAGATGTCAATAAAAGAAAGAGTGAAACATATACTCGTGGAACTGAAGGGACATGCGCCATTTACGCTTTTTGGTGCGGTGCTGGGTATTGTTTTTATGCTGTTGTTCAGGAATATCAGCGGGGAGGGCAGGCATACGCTGTTTGCCATCTTTCATCCTGCGCATGTTTTATTGAGCGCGATTGTTACAGCGTCGATGTTCCGGCTGCATTCTGAAAAGAAACGGTTTGTTCTGGTGCTGGTTGTCGGTTTTTTCGGTTCTGTCGGGATCGCTACGCTCAGTGATATCATAATCCCTCATATCGGGGCGGAGCTTATGGGGCTTGATGTTCCGACGCATGGCGACGTGTACCATGCTGAAGAAGGTTCTGAAGAAGAGGGCCACACGACGATGGGACATGAACATGAGGAGCACGGGCTTCACCTTGGATTCATCGAAGAATGGTATATAGTCAACCCGGCGGCGTTATTGGGGATCTTTATCGCATATTTTCTGCCCCGGACGAAATTTCCACATGCGGGCCATATCTTGATAAGCACGTGGGCGTCATCATCGTATATTTTGATGAATATGCAATCTGATATGACGGTTGTTGTTCTTGGGGGCATCCTTGTAACGCTATTTGTAGCTACGTGGCTGCCTTGTTGTGTCAGCGATATAATTTTTCCTCTGTTGTTTGTGAAGTCTGATATTACCCTTGTGGGCTGCTGTTCCGATCACGCGCATCACAGTCACGCGCATCTGGGGGAACAAGGGGGTGACGGCGAATGAAGTCGGAAACGAGTAAGAGAATTGAAAGGCTGCTTCGCTCTGTTGGGCTGCGCAGGACGGGGCCGAGAGAAGCTATTCTCGGTGTTCTGATGCGTGCCGGCAAGCCGCTGACGCAGGAGGAGATTGCAGCGAAGCTTGGGGCCGCTATCCCCAACAAGGTCACGATTTATCGCACACTCGAAAGCTTCTGCAAGGCCAGTCTGGTGCATAAGGCGTTTATGCAGAAACGGGCTTGGCATTTCGAACTGGCCGACAGGTGTACCGAAAGCCAGTGTCATCCTCACTTCACCTGCAAAAAGTGCGGGGTGATAAGCTGCCTGGTGGGATTGCCTGTTTCTATCATCAAGGGTGTGAAGAAGGGCTTTGTTATACACCGGCAAAGGGTCCAGCTTGAGGGGTTGTGCCCGCGGTGCGTTGGGAAAAAGGGCAGGTAAATCTGGACGGGCCGACAGCGATTGAGTAGAATCTTTCTGATGAGATTATATCCGTTAAAATTTCGCCCGATATTAAAGCAGCGAATATGGGGTGGGCAAAAGCTGCAAGATTATGGTAAGGAGATACCTTCCGGCGAAAAAATCGGCGAAAGCTGGGAGCTTGCGGATTTGCCGGAGGACAAATCCGTAATCTCAAACGGTGAATTAGCCGGGCAAACCCTTAGCTCGGCGATTCAAAAGTACCCGAAAGACATAACAGGTGATGAAAATTTCACCGGACCCTTTCCCTTGTTAATTAAGCTTCTTGACGCCCAGGACATCCTGAGCGTACAGGTCCATCCCGATGAGCAAACCTGTGAACGGCTGGGAAAAGGAAAGCCCAAAACCGAGTGCTGGTATATTATTGCCGCTGAGCCGGGGGCAGTTATTTATAAGGGGCTCAAAAAAGGGGTGAGCAAAGATACATTTGCCGCAGCTATACAACAAGGCAACGTAGCGGAGCTATTAACAAAAGTAACAGTAGAGGCCGGCGAGTGCCATTTCATTCCGGCCGGCACCGCTCACAGTATCGGAGCAGGTTTATTAATAGCTGAGATTCAAACACCGTCGGACACGACTTACCGGGTCTTTGACTTCAACAGAGTCGACGATACGGGCAAACCAAGACAGCTACATATCGAAGCAGCATTGGAAAGCATTCACTTCGATGCGTCCGAGGACAATCTTTCGGTAACAACAACAGGCCGGCTGGTGGATTGTAAATACTTCAAAATAGATAAAGGCCATCAGGGGCAAAACTGTGAGCTGCTGCTTTCGGCCGGTAAGATGAAAACTCTGATCATTTTAGCGGGACTGGGAACAATCTTGCCAGCCGATGGAAATCCCGTCGAATTCAAGGCAGGAGATACGATACTTGTCCCTGCCGCTTATGAAGGAGCAATACGGTTCGCTGCCGACACACAGTACCTGACGGTGACTATTTAGCCAATCGTTAACTCGAATATGCAATCGTCAATTTTTAATAATCTCAAAGTCAGTTACATTACTGTGCTTTTAGCAGCGGTGGCGCTTTATGCAGCGACCTGCGCGCCGGGGGCTGTTTGGCAGGACAGCGGTGTGTATCAATACCGAATCTGGCAGAACGACATCGAGGGAGATCTCGGCCTGGCCCTTTCACATCCGCTCTATCACATTATCGGC
The DNA here is from genome assembly GCA_029858035.1 of Phycisphaerae bacterium. GTDB lineage: Bacteria > Planctomycetota > Phycisphaerae > Sedimentisphaerales > Anaerobacaceae > CS2-K091. The sequence goes on along the minus strand of JAOUFU010000043.1, from coordinate 10,203 downwards.
ATCGTTGTGAAATATATACCCATTGGTGAATTCGGATACAGGATAAATTTGATTTCAGCGGTCTCGGGGGCGTTTGCCGTCGCAAATTTGTTTTTGCTCTTGCGATTATGGCTGAAGAAGAATTTTCCTGCGATACTTGCCGCTATAACATTGGCGCTATCACATACATTCTGGCGGCACGCTGTTATTGCGGAAGACTATACTATGTATGCTGCACTATTATTAACTGAACTGCTAATGCTGCTGCAATATATTAAGACGAAGCGAGTGGCCTATCTGTATTTGTTAGGGCTTTTCAACGGTCTTGCAATCGCCACCCATATGTTAGCTTCTATAGGCTTTGCCTGTTATTTTGTCTTTCTTATTGTTTTATTAGTTCAAAAAGAGATTAGATTGAAAGATCTCGGGATTATTACAGGGCTGTGGATTATGGGTGCAGCGCCTTACGAATACCTTGTTATCAATAAGTACATTCAAACAGGTGATTTTGCGGCCACGGTGTCTTCGGCGCTTTTCGGAGAGAGGTGGCGGAGTAATGTTTTTAACACAGGGCTGTCTTCCAGGCTTATCAAAGAGAACCTGATAATGATGGCATACAATTTTCCGACGCCCAATGCACTATTTTTCTTTGCAGGTCTGTATGGATTGAAGAAGGTTTCGCCGGGCCGTGGATTTAACAATATTCTTTTTGCGTTATTGGTACTTTTCTTTGTGTTCGCTTTTCGATATACGGTGCCGGACAGATATGCGTTTTTCATACCCTTTTATTGCCTGGCCTGCATTCTAATCGGTGTTGGTTTTGATTTTCTTATCAGGCCGGCCGGCCACAAGACTTTAGCTTACTTAGTATTAATTTTTGCTTTTCTGCCGATCCCGGTTTATATCATCGCTCCTGTTACTGCGGAAAAGATGCAGTTCAAGCTCACCACTCATGGAAACATACCTTACCGTAATGACTATAGGTGGTTCTTACGGCCCTGGCGAACAGGCCGCGACAGCCCCGAACGATTCGTTAATGAAATCTATGACACAGTAGAAACGGACGCAATAATCTGGGCCGACACTACTACAGTACCGCCGCTGCTGTATGCTCAGCATGTCAAGGGGAAACGCGGGGACGTTAAGATTATATCCAGCATTATGAGCAGTGAAGGTTCCCCGGAATTTAATGAGCAGACTATCGAGAAGTTGTTGGATGAAAGGCCTGTTTATGTGGTCTCACCTATCAAAGGATACTGCCCTGCATTTTTACTTGAGGGATACAGGTTTGAGGAGGCAGGTATTATCTGGCGTGTAGTCGAAAAACAGAGACAATAGCGATTGATATTCACACCGAAATAAATTTGGACAATCCTTATCGATATAACCGCTGGTGTTTTGTTTGGACGAGAAACGTTAGGGCCTGTAAGCACTGTATTGGTGATAATCTTTTTTAATCCTTGCCGGGAATTACACCCCTCAGGCCTTCCATTTTCAGGTAGCCTTTTTTCCATACGATAAAGGCCGAGATTAGAAAAACCAGCACATATACACCCGCGGCAAACCATGTTCTTCTCTGGCTCATCACGAGGCCAACCACAGCATAGATAGCGGCAAGGACATAGCAGATTGCCACAGTCTTTTTCAGAGGTATTCCCCTGTCGATCATCTGGTCGTAAATATGGCCTCGGTCGGAAACAAAAAGGGGTCTGTGATTGAGCAGTCTCCTGGCCAGTGCGACTGCCGTATCGAGAATAGGCAGGCCAAAAATGACGATAGAAGCTAACCACCATCGCGGAACCCGCTCGGCAAATAAAAGCATCAGAGCAGCCACCATAAAACCCAACAGCATACTGCCGGCATCACCCATAAATATCTTAGCCGGATACCTGTTGAAAGGCAGGAAGCCACAGACTCCTCCTACAAGACCGAGGCAGATAACAATCCGTACAGGGTCACCGTCTTCGCTGTATCCCCATGTCGCCAGGTGAATTGCCAAGAGCAACATAGCGATGGTAATAATCGCCGTTACTCCGGCACACAGCCCGTCGAGGCCGTCGAGCAGATTTAATGAATTTGTTGCACCAACAACAAAAAATACGACAACGATAATTCCCAGGACCATCTCGAGATTATGTGGCATCGGCAAATTCAATGGGCCGGCAACGTAGCGCAGTCCCGGCATGATACCCACCAACAGCAGAACAACGGCAGCGACAACCTGGCCAAGAATCTTTTGCCCTGGCTTTATGTCGAATATATCATCGGCAAGTCCAACAAAACATGCAATCGCGCCCCCTGCCAGAATACCGAGGATCCATTTTAGTGCCGGCCCGAATATCTCCTCACTTCTCAAACATCCGATACCAGTCAGCACACCCACGGTCAGTCCGATGAGCATACCGAGTCCGCCGAGATAGGCAATAGGTTCCTTATGTGTCTTGACGAGATCATCCGGCCTGTCAACGATTCCAAATTTGATGGCAGCCTTCTTGCACAGCCATGTAGCTGCAAGCGAGCCAACCAAAGACGATGCCAAGACAGGCCAAAAGCGAAATATCCATGTAACCGGTTTTTCCGGGCCAATTATGCTATCAAATATCATTTTTTTGCTCTTTTTGTACCGGTGCCTTGAAGCCATACTTCGTCGTCGTAGCGAAGCATAATTAGATTATCCTTAAAGCAGTCGAAGCGAATGTTTGTTTTTTTTACGAGCAATTCATGCAATATCCATTTTGGGAAGTTTGCCCCAGCTTTTATTGACAGGGGAGCTCCTCCGCCGAAACGCGGATTAATCTCAATGAATTTTACGCTATTATCGCGGATTAGGAATAACTGTATAGTTATAACACCCGGGCCGGCCCCGAGAGTCTCAACTAATCTTGCGGACTGGTCCATAACTTCGGAGTGCTTTACTACCTGCGCCTTGCTGACCTCGCCGGTTCTTACCTCGATGCGCTTTCTCGGCACGACACAGCGGACCTTCATACTAAAGTCAACGTATACATCGCAGGTGTGCTCAGTACCTTTGATAAACTCCTGGCAAATTGCGTTTGGTATCCTTTGTGCAAAGAACAACAACTCTTTGCGATTGTTAACGGCGGCATTTCCTCTGCTGGCGGAGCCATCCCAGGGCTTCAGGAAGCATGGCCAGGTGAGTTTCTTTTTCGCAAGCGCCTTACTAATACTCATTGTCAGGGGTGTGTCAAAACCGTTCTTTAGCAGGAAATCATATGTTTTCCTTTTGTCCTGACAGATATCCACAACATCGGGACTTGAGACGAGCACGTTGCAGCCGGCTGCGGCGAATTTCGGTTTGTTGCGGGCGAGGATTTTCAGATCCAGGTCGACAGTGGGGACGAGCAATTTTACCTTGTATGCTTTTACGATGGACAAGAGCTGACTGATATAACCGGGGTGTGTTACGGGTTTGACCAGAAAAGCTTTATCACATAATTGCAGGGCAGGAGATAGTTCGGTGGTATCCGTGCCGAAGAAGGAAGCCTTAATTTTGAGCTGTTTTGCGGCCCGGCGGAAGCTATTGAGCAAGGAAACCCTTCTGCCAATGCAGGTGAACAAAACAGCCAAATTAACCTTCGCGGATTTTGACTTTGCCATTCTTTGTTCCTAATTTGTATCCCGTAGAACCTATCTTGTGTACCATAAGATAACCGACGAATTGTCGCTCGTCAATCGAAAATAGTTGGTGTACATTAAATTCAATTTTTTACCTTCTTGCAATATGCTTTGAAAATCTTTTGGAAATAGAACATAGGTGCGATGGCAATATTGATGCCGATCCTTGTTTTATCGATGCTACTGCGGGTAATTTGCGGCTTTCATCGGACTCGCCCTGTATAAACACCGATTATAATAATGCGCCGAATCTTCCAGCGACAGATATGGATGGTCACCCGAGGATTATAGATGGCGATTAGAACGGTAGTGAAGTTGTGGACATAGGTGCCTATGAGTTCTATTATGCTTACATTAGTAACTTCAATTATAACTGCGAAGTGGATTTTACGGCCTTTTCTATCATTGCGCCGGCTTGGTTGACTGAACCGGCTGTTGCACGATGAAATCCTTTATACAAGATTTCTACTCCTGCCGACAGCCTTATCGACTCGCGGGATCCAGGAATAATTTGTGAGAACCGGCTTGCAGGTAAATAGCGGGGGATGAGGGACTGGAACAAAGAGAAGGAATCATGTCGTTGTTATCTGCTGTGTATAGCGAGCATGGATGGTGTTAACTGATTTGTACACAATTCTTTGATAATCATTATTCGGGGCCGGTCTTATCCATTCTTTCCCATCTGGGGGGCGTGTATCCATATATGTTGTCCTTGACAAAGATATCTAAGGCCGTAAACTGATTTTGCCGATTTTAATGGCAAGAACGAAGGTTTTTATTATCGTTTGAATGTGCAATGCGGCGGTTATCGCGAATTAAGGGCATGGGCAATTGCGTGAGCCGTTCGAAAGGCGTTGAAATTCTTCGATTGGATTAGGAAGAACAGAGTTGTTAAAGGAAAGTGAAAATCCGCCTATTATATGGCCTGAAGTGGAATCGCTCCGTGATTTTACCGGTCTATGGTGGGTCGCTCACACAAAGAGCAGAAATGAAAAGGCCTTAGCGCATGATTTGATTCGCAAAGAAATGAGTTACTTTCTTCCGATGAGCTGGCGTGTCCGGCGTCAAAAGCGGAGAACGATACGGTCGCTGCTGCCCTTGTTCAGCGGTTATTTGTTCTTTTGTGGGCAGGAAAATGAGCGGACAGAACTGTGGCGAACGAACCGTGTAGCGAGCATAATCGAAGTCAAGGACCAGGAGCAATTAGTTAATGAACTATTACAAATCGAGCAGGCACTCCGGGTAGGTGCTCCCCTTTCACCTCATAAGTACATCAAAGCAGGCCAACGTTACCGGATTATAGCGGGACCATTGGCTGATTTGCAGGGTATAGTGGTCAAGACAAAAAATGCCGCACGTTTGGTCTTACAGATAGATCTGCTTGGGCAGGCGGCAAGTGTCGAGATAGACACTGATATGATAGAGAAACTTGAAGAAGCTCATTAGATGCCCTATGATGGACAGTTAAATACAAAGGGCACGGAAACCTGAAAGACAGGAGAATGTGAATGAAGATTTGTGTGGTAGGTTCCGGTTACGTCGGATTGGTGACGGCGGCGTGTTTGGCAGAGGCCGGCAGTGATGTTGTATGCGTGGATAATGACAGCGAGAAAATCGCAGGTCTTAAAGATGGTGTAATTCCCTTCTATGAGCCGGGCCTGACCGAGATAATAAAACACAATACAAAGCTGGGCCGATTGCAGTTCACAACCGGCTTGAAGTTCGGAGTGGACCATTCGCTGATTATCTTTCTGGCAGTGGGCACTCCTTCCGGAGCGGACGGCTCAGCCGATATATCGGCCGTCCTTGGGGTTGCCGCCGAAATCGGCAAAAACCTCAGCGACTATCGCATTATTGCAACAAAAAGCACTGTACCTGTAGGTACATATAAGAAGGTAACGGATATTATAAAATCCAAAACAGAAATACCGTTTGACTATGTCAGCAATCCCGAGTTTTTGAAAGAAGGTGCCGCCGTCGAGGATTTTATGTATCCGGAGAGGATAATCATCGGGACAATTAATCCCGCTGTTAAAGAGATAATGAAACAATTGTACAGCCCATTTATGCGAAAGCGGAACCGGATATTATTTATGGACCCGGCTTCTGCTGAGATGACAAAGTACGCAGCAAACACGATGCTGGCAACGAGAATCTCTTTTATGAATGAAATTTCGGCTCTTTGTGAAAAGCTCGGTGTCGATGTCGAACATGTCAGAGCAGGCATTGGCAGCGACTGTCGGATTGGCCCGTCCTTTCTTTTCCCCGGCGTTGGCTTCGGCGGAAGCTGCTTTCCGAAAGACGTTCGGGCTCTGATTCATACCGGCTCTGAGCACGGTGTTGAAATGGTGATAGCAAAGTCTGTACAGCAGGTAAACATAAATGCACAAGAGCGCTTTGCACAGCGTATAAAGGATTATTTTTCGGGCCGAGAGAACAAAACGGTATTGGCTGTCTGGGGGCTGGCATTTAAGGCAAAGACCGATGATGTCAGAGAGTCGCCTGCAATTTACTGCATAAAGAAGCTGCTCGATTGCAAGATGAAGATAAGGGCCTACGACCCTGAAGCGACGTCCGGCGCGGTGGAGGCGCTGGAGGGCAAAATCGAGATCTTTCAAAACGGATACGATGCGATTGATAACGCAGATGCGCTTGTTATCTTTACCGACTGGCAGGAGTTTAGGAACCCCGACTTCGAAGTCATAGCAAGCAAGCTGAAAAAAGCGGTCATCTTCGACGGCAGAAACCTCTATGACCCTTCATACGTAAGAAAGAAAGGGATCGAATATCATAGTGTCGGCCGAGCGTAAGGCCGTCGTACAGAGGACATATATAATGATTATCCATACTAAGGCCTATCCGCGAGTGGGATTGATAGGAAATCCTTCCGACGGGTACTTCGGCAAAACGATATCGTTTGCGTTCAGCAACTTCTCGGCAGAGGTGGTACTATACGAGACGCTGGAACTGGAGATTTTACCCAACTATAAGGACCATTCACGGTTTGCCTGCATGGCAGAGTTGGTGAAGGACGTAAGACTGCATGGATATTACGGGGGCATCCGATTGCTGAAGGCAACGGTAAAAAAGTTCTACGATTACTGCCAGGAAAACTGTATTGAACTACACGACAAGAATTTCTCAATCCGGTACAGCTCGGACATACCGCATGGCGTTGGTTTGGCAGGTTCCAGTGCCATTATCACCGCGTGCCTGCGGGCACTCATGGCGTTTTATGGGGTCAGCATTGCCAAATATGTTCAGGCGAACTTGGTCCTCTCGGCAGAAGTGGATGAATTGCACATTACGGCGGGGCTGCAGGACCGGGTAGTTCAGGTGTATGAAGGCCTTGTTTACATGGATTTCAACAAAGAGGTTATGGACAAGCAGGGATATGGTAATTACGAGCCTCTTGAGCCGGATTTGCTTCCGAAGCTGTATGTTGCTTACCGTGCGGACCTGAGTGAGCCGACGGAGGTATTTCACAACAATATTCGAAAACGTTTCGAGTGTGGCGATAAAGAGGTAATTGGCGCGATGCGTTACTGGTCGGGATTGACTTATAAAGCGAGACGTTTTCTCATAGCGGGGCAGCTTGATAAAATCGCCGGTCTGCTCGATGCGAATTTCGACCGAAGGCGAAAGATATACCGGCTGAGTGAAGACAATATTCTGATGGTGGAAACAGCCCGCCGGCTTGGTGCCAGCGCCAAGTTTACAGGCTCGGGCGGAGCAATCGTGGGGACATACGAGAATGAGCAAATGTTTAAACAACTCAGGAAGAAGCTTGGCAAGTTGAATATCAAGGTCATCAAACCCAAAATAGCTAAGACTAAAGGAAAGGCCGGGCTATGATTCGCAAGGCGGTTATTCCTGCAGCGGGTTTCGGAACACGTTTTCTGCCTGCAACCAAGTCACAGCCAAAGGAAATGCTGCCAATAGTGGATACGCCCGTAATCCAGTACGTGGTCGAGGAGGCGGTTGCTGCGGGTATTACTGATATCCTGATGATTATCGGCAAGGGCAAACGGGCGATTGAGGAGCATTTCGACCGCAGCTTTCAGTTAGAGGCCCAGTTGCTCAAGGGAGGCAAAAACCGCGAGCTGGAAGCAGTCCGACGGATTTCGGAGCTGGCGGATATTCATTTCGTATGGCAGAAGGAAATGAAAGGCCTTGGCGATGCAATATACTGTGCTCGTCATCATGTACAGGACGAGCCGTTTGTTGTCCTTCTGGGCGACACATTGATAGATTCCACCGTGCCTGCGGCGGGGCAGCTACAGCAGCTATTCGGACAGCGACAGGCGCCTGTGGTTCTTGTAGAGGAGGTGGACCGGAGCCGAGTCAGCCGATACGGTGTGATTGATGCCGAGCAAGTCGAACCGCACGTCTACCTTGTAAAAAATATTGTTGAGAAGCCAACCGAGCAGGAGGCGCCTTCAAATCTTGTGATTGCCGGCCGGTATCTCTTTACACCTGATATTTTTGAGTATATCGGCCGAACAAAACCGGCCAAAAACGGCGAGATACAACTTACTGACTCAATGCGCATGATGATAAAAGAGAAGCCCATGTACGCCTTAGTGCTGGATGGAAAACGCTGTGATATCGGCAATAAGGAGGGATTCATCAAAACCAATATTGAGTTCGCGCTCAAACACGATGATATGGCAAAGAATCTGCGCCAATTTATTAAGGAGTTGGCAAAAAAGTTTTAGGAGAAAAATCATGAGTACCATCATTCAAATCATAGGTATAGTTATTGTGGCCATCGGGATTGTGTATGTATTGAAGCCGAGCGTGATGAAAGGACTGTTTGAGTTTTTCAAAAAAGGTAACCGGCTTTATATCGCAGCTCCGATACGGCTGGCATTAGGAGTTGTATTTCTACTTGGTGCGCGCGAATGCAAGCAGCCCTGGGTGATATTTGCGTTTGGTATTCTTCTGTTGATATCGGGTATACTGGTTCTATTGCTGGGGCCCAGGAAGCTTGTGCCTATGATCGAGTGGTTCCAGGGACAGGCGGAGGTTCTTCAACGAGTTGTAGCTTTAATCGTGTTGGCAGTGGGAGTGATCATTATTATCAGTGCGTAAGGATTGGTTTATGAAAGTTCTGGTAACGGGTGCGGCGGGCTTTATCGGCTCACATCTATGTGAGCGATTGTTAGGGGATGGGTGTGTTGTCCTCGGTGTTGACAATTTCGATGATTTTTACAATCCGCAAATCAAACGGAGCAATATTGCCGGCTGCCTTAAAAACAAAAATTTCCAGCTCGTGGAAGCTGATATACGAGACCGGGCTGCTATGGACGAGATGGTCGGCAAGGACATCGACATAATCGTGCATCTGGCCGCCAGGGCCGGCGTTCGGCCTTCAATTGCCCAGCCGCTGCTCTACGCCGATGTCAATATAAATGGAACGGCGGTTTTGCTTGAGGCAGCGAAAAAGCAAAGGATAGGTAAGTTTATCTTCGCTTCAAGTTCGAGCGTCTATGGTAATAATGAGAAGGTCCCTTTTTCCGAGGAGGACAACGTCGACTTTCCCATCTCTCCGTATGCAGCCACAAAAAAGTCCGGTGAACTTATCTGTCACACGTATCACCACCTTTACGGAATTTCGTTGACCTGTCTGCGTTTTTTCACTGTATACGGCCCCCGGCAAAGGCCGGATTTGGCCATTCATAAATTCGCACGACTTATCGAGCAGGGAAAACCGATATCGGTCTATGGGGACGGCACTATGAGCCGTGACTTTACATATATTGACGACATAATCGATGGCACCGTGGCGGCGATGGAAAAATGCCTCGGCTTTAATATCTACAATCTCGGCGAATCACGCCCAATAACGGTCAACGACCTCGTCGCTGAAATCGAAAAAGCACTCGGTAAAAAGGCAGTCAAAGAATACGTGCCGCCTCAGCCCGGGGACGTCGAACGCACATACGCCGATGTAACCAAAGCTGTCAGCGAATTAGGATATAATCCCAAAACAAAGATAGAAGACGGGCTGGCGAAATTCGTCACCTGGCTGAGGGAGTCAGCTTAGAATAAACTTGATATGATCGAAACAGGGCAAACGGCAGAAGGTGGCAAGGGCTTCAAGAATTTCTTACAGACCATATTAACTCATCGTCATTTTCCATTTATAGCAGCAGGTTTGGCGATATTTTTTACTTTGCCGTCATTGAAGGCCGGGTGGCTTGTGGATGATTATCATCACAAGCTGCTGATGTCCGGCTACGAGGGGGTGGTCAAATTTCTGGGATCGCCTCTGGATATGTTCAACTTTTTAGATGGTGACCCCGAACGTGCGGCCAGGGGAATAGACTACGGTATTCTTCCCTGGTGGACCTACGATAAAGTAAAAGGGGCCTTTCTGAGACCCCTGGCCTCGATTAGCCACTGGTTTGACTATCTGGTGTGGCCTGAGAGTCCTCTTTTGATGCACGCACACAGCGTTGTTTTGTACGGTGTTCTTGCGATGGCGGTTGCTTTTCTTTATCGACGGTTTGCGACTATCGGCTGGGCGGCCGGGCTTGCTGCGATTCTATATGTGGTTGATGATGCGCGGGGTACGACGGTAGG
>JAOUFU010000458.1 GCA_029858035.1 Phycisphaerae bacterium | reverse complement strand
AAGAATAAAATTCAACGACAGGAGTATACATATTGGCCGTTTTGAGACAGAAGTGGAGGCTGCGAAGGCTTATGATGCGAAGGCAAAGGAGCTTTTCGGGGAATTTGCATCGCTGAATTTTCCGGCGGGGGTGGCTGTTGGCAGGCGAAAAAAGCGAAATTGCATAAAAAGATGGGTGATTAGGCGGCTCCAGCTTGGGGGTAAAATTCAATGGCTTGCAAAGATGCTGCCGGGCGGGTATAATTAGTATGTCAGTTCAAGGCAGCTTGTTTTAACTGGATTAATGCAAAGTGGCCCAGAAAAAAGACCAGACGAAGACCTCATCTTTTGAAACGGTGGAGCCGATAGGCAGCCGGGTCCTGATTCGCAAGGATGAGGACAAGAAAGAGACCAAAGGCGGCATCCGTCTGCCGGACAATATCGAGATTCCGACGATAACCGGGCGAATCGTGGCCATCTCGGCCGAGATCCGCAACTCCGAAGACATCCCACTTTCCCAATACGACAAGGTCCTGTTCAATCCAAAGGGTGCCATTCCCGTCGATTTCGAGGGCGACAATCGCCTGTTCGTCGTCGATGTGGAAAATGTTGTAGCCGTGTTTAGAAAATCGTAAGCGATTTTCAACCACGCCGGCCGATGCCAATTCGAAAAATCACTTGTTTATCCAGAAACACGGCTTTGTGTTTGAGCGGAATTTTTGCTATTTTCTAAGGATTGTGGGAACTTTTTCGCGCCTAACTGCGACTTGTATTGTGGATAGAACGAATGAGAAGCAGACTCAAGACGGAATTTAACGAACTCTGGGTCCGGACGGCGGCTAATGTGCGGGCGTATATGTTTTGTGCCTGTGGCAGTTGGACGGACGCCGATGACATGGTGCAGGACTGTTACCTGCGTGCGCTGCGCGGGTGGGGGCAGTTCGACGGCAGGGCGAGCAGGCAGGCGTGGCTTTTTGGGATTGCCAGGATGACGCGTGCGGACTGGTACAGGAAAAAGATGCGGAAGAGTGCTGCGGTAAGTGTGGCGAATCTGGATGATATGGACAGCGGTTTGCGTGAGGGGGAGGATGTGAACAAGATAAATATGGTGTGGGATGCGATTAAAGAACTCGGGGCCGAGCAGAGTGAGGTGGTTCACTTGAGGTTTGCGGCTGGTCTCGGTTATGCCGAGATTGCACGGGTGCTTGGTGTTCCGATTGGGACGGTGAGGTCGCGGCTGCACAGGGGATTAAAAGCGATACGGGAAAAGGTAAAGGATAAGGAAAATGAAGCGTGAGGCGATAGAAAGGCTGGCGATAGATTCGTCGGCCGGGGAATTAAACGAAGATGTCCAGGCGTTGTTTGATGCGTATCTTGCAGAGCATCCGGAAGCGAATCCTGACATTGAAGAAATGACGCGGATTTATGAAGAAACGGCGAGTGCAATTGAGGCAAAGACCAGAGATGCCGATGCGGGTGCGGGGGTGCCGGCCGTTAAGGTTAATCGTCTGCCATATCTGAATTGGCGGTCGTTTGGGCGGGCGGCGGCGGCTTTGATTGTCGCTGCTCTTATCGGCTTTGCTGGGGGCCGTTGGCCAATCAACGGTAAAACGGGCAGGATAGCTTTTATAAAACCAGAACGGCCTGCTGAGCAGGTCAAGACTATCTCTGATTTGAAAGAAGAATATACGGGGACTTTCTGGGGAGATAAGGTTTTGGCTTTGCTGGAGCAAAGACCTGGTAAACGATATAAGGCTGATTTGCGGGATGTCGGTTTTTGGCAAAAATTCAGAAAGGAGAAACCTCATGAATAATCGTATGAAGAGTTTCGGATTGGTGGCTTTCTATGTTGCTGTAATTTTTCTGGTTGGCTGTATTCCCGAAGATTCACTACAGTGGTCGAAGGATGGTTCAACAGGGCTGCTGAGGATGAAAGGAGAATTGTACCTGGTGGACGGGCTGAGCGGCGAACTGACGAAGATTGCAAAGGATATTCTACCCTGGCCGGACATATCTGATGATGGTAAGTTAATTGCGTACTGCCGGGGAGTTCAGTGTTCGAATGCTTCGGAGAATTTGAAGGTGCTGCCGGCGGGCCAGGTGAGAATGATCAAGTTTTATGCAGAAAAAACCAAGAAAAATATATTGGATGCCGGCGGGTTGACGGATGGGCAGTTTCCCTTTCCGGAAGAAGGGCTTCTGCTACCCGGTGACTATCAGAACTGGGCGATTCGCTATTTGTGTGAAAATGCGGACGGCAAGCTTTTGGAATTGTTGGGAAAGGAAGGAATTGAAAAGGGCAAAGAAAAGGAAATCGGGTACTTCCGGATTGTTGTAGCTCCGGCCAGAGAACCGGAGAAGGGGCGCATCGTGGCCAACAGTGTGTTTAATGTGATGGGGATGAAGTTGTCGCCCAATAACAAATTTCTGGCCTATTTGATGCACACGCAGGAGGGCCAGGTAAACAACGCGTTCGAGGAATATGGCTTGTATGTGGCCTCGCTTGAGAGCGATGCTAATATGGCTCTGGTGGGTCATCCCGTTTCTCTTGGCTTCGGCTGGCGGCCGGACAGCAAGGCGGTCGCATATATAAAAGCGGATTCGAAAAATTTGCGTCATGATGATTTTATCGTTGGTACGCTCGAAGAACGAACCATTGCAGATGTGAATGATAACCTTCTGGCCGAAGCAACTGTATTGCCCGAACACGGCTCAGCCGGGACGCATCGCTGTACGGGTGAGAATCCAGAGCTTGCGGGTTTGATTTTTAATCCCTGGCTGAAGGCTGTGTACGGTCCGGGGGAGAGGTTGTTCTTTTCGAGTGCCCGGCTGTCGCTGCCTACGAGCACAAATGACGAGCCCAAATGGTCGGTATTCTGCTATGATTCCGTTACAAATACGGTAACCAATGTGCTTGGGCCAGGTGTGTCAAGTTATACCGACGAGGATATGGGTGTTGCGCAGCTTGACCTGTCGGCGGATGGGAAGAAAGTTCTGCTGCCTTTGAGTAAGAACAGGTTTTTGATTTATAGATTCGGCGACGGTTCGGTGGTGCTTCCGATTGAAGAGGGCGAGGAATTTGGCGAGGAGAATGTCTCAGCGTTATTTCCAGCATGGAAGGGAAATGATGAGATATCGTGCATGGTCTCTGAGAAGAGCCATTTTTTGACCAGGGACAAAGAGGAACCGCATAAACGAAAAGAGATAGTGATTCTCGGGGCCGACGGCAAGTTTCGCCGGGTATTGAGCGAGAAATGGCCGGATGGGCTTTTGAAGTAGGCAGGAACCTTAAGGATAAATCAAAAATCAAAATGCAAGATTGTGGACTCGCTTCGCGATAGCTTTCTAATTATTTATTAACGCAGTGCAAGCAGAATTCGTATTTCTTGAAGCGTGACTCCCTTCGACTACTTCGATTTCACTCAGTATAAATCCTTCGGTAGAACTCAGGACAGGTGCGCTCGGGACAAGTTTTTTCCGGCGTTCGGTAAACAATTCTTAAATTCGTCCTTGCGGCCTTCGCCGGATTCGGCTATTTTATGCAAGCTAAAAGTTGGATTTGTATTTAATTAGGAGAGTCATATTATGGAAGAACAAACACAAGGGCCCCCAGTGGCACCGGCCGAGACCCCGCCACAAACTCAGCAGACACTTGCTCCTCATCGCGGCACTCTCATCCTAATCCTTGGGATACTCAGCCTCGTGTGCTGTTTCATTTGCGGCATCGTTGCGTGGGTAATGGGAAATGGTGATTTGAAGGAAATGGCGGCTGGAAGGATGGACCCAGCCGGCGAGGGTATGACCAAGGCCGGCAAGATATGCGGCATTATCG
>JAOUFU010000457.1 GCA_029858035.1 Phycisphaerae bacterium | reverse complement strand
CGTCGCTCCATGACTTTTCCTTTCCATGGGGACTATTCCCCTGGAAAGTTATTCGTATAAATGACTTACAAAACTTTAATTATGTTGGACAGTAAAATTATATAAAGTTCTTTTAAGTCTTTTCTGTGTGATGCATCTAAACAGAAAACTCGCTCAAATTCAGACTCATATCTATGATTTGGTTCTATAACCAATGATTGCGAGTTCCTAAAAATATCTACTACAATTAAAAGCCAGCATTTATTACATCTCTTTAAATACTCCTCATATTTTGCGTTTTTTTCATTAATGCGTTCTTGTAATCTTTCCATCGAACAAATTTCTTCTATAGCACAATTTGGCGCAGACCAATAATGTCGATCTGAGTTGCGCCCGATACATATTAAAGAAAGTTCTGAAATTTCCATGTGTGGTTCTAATTCATCAGCTACCTTGGAAGGATTCTCTTGATGCCATCTTTTTACATATTCCGCTAAATCATGACTAATTCTTTCAATCGCCGAGTTTCTATCTTTAGGTACTTTTTGATTGGGGGTAAACCATATAAACACATCCAAAGGTGGAATATCTTTTTCACAAAGCTCCCTTGCACGTTTTACAATTTGTTTTTGATATTGCTCTAAAGCTTGAAGAGAATTTGGATGACCGTCTTCCTTGAATAATCGAACAATCTCAATACCCAACTTGCTTCCATTATATTCAATTACAAAATCAGGTTCTTCTCCACCATCGTCCACTTTACCTGAAGGAAGCTCCTTACAGCGTTCTTTAAAATATTCAAAATGGAATTTTTCTAAAATCTTTTTACTCTGGTTACTCATTCTGACATCTCGTCGAGTAAACATAATATAGTTTCTTCATTTAGGTATCCTTTGTATTCCCTGTTTCTTTTGTCTTTCGATATCAAGAGTGTCACACTATTTTACCCTGTAAAGAAACTTCAATGTTCCTCACAGAACCGTGCATGCGGGTTTCCCGCACACGGCTCTTCGGTAAGATTCACGCCTTAGGCGACAGTGCATATATATTATGTACTATATACGGCTTTGGCAAAGGATATCGCTTCAAGTATTCAGAGAACCTTCGCCAAGTGAACGAGCGGCGTTGACTCCGTCTATTTAGCCACTTCAGAACCAGGTGCAAAGCCACTTGGTAGAAACGACGGAGCGATTGCGAATTCAGACTGATGCCATAGTATTGGTAATGGCCCCGGAGTTTGGCTTGTAAGGTCGGCCACCACTCCTTGACTTTACAGGCGTTCCGTATCGATTTGAGCCAAACATTCAACTCTTTACATTTCCTACGGAATTTCTTGGCACTTGTCTTGCGGCAAAGTAAAAACTCACCTTTTCGGCTCTTACCACAATAGTGGGTAAATCCCAGAAAATCAAAGGTATGGGCTTTTCGCTTCTGTCGCTTCGCATTTGTACGCTCAAATCTACCAAAGCTAATCATGCGAGTCTTTTCAGGATGCAGCTCCAGACCAAATCTCCTGAATCGTTCTCGCATGGCCAGATCGATACGCTGAGCATCCTCTGGAAAACGGGCCATGCAGACAAAATCGTCAGCATACCTTACCATAGTACATAGTCCTCTGGCCTGAGGTTTTACTCGCTTTTCGAACCACAGGTCAAGGACATAGTGCAGGAATATGTTCGAAAGGATAGGACTGAGACTGCCTCCCTGGGGTGTGCCCTGATCATGAACTATGATTTGGCCCGCCTCAACGTATCCCGCTTGCAGAAATCTTTCCACAAGAAGCAGAAAACTGGGATCTTTGATGCGGACTTTCAGAAACTTCATCATCCATGTATGGGACATATTATCAAAGAAGCCTTTGATGTCCGCCTCAATTACATGATTGATGTATTGTGTCCTGATCATTTTGTCCACCGCACTGATCGCCTGATGACAACTCCTCTGAGGCCGAAACCCATAGGAATTATCCAGAAAGTCGGCCTCATAGATTGCCTCCAGAACTCGTGCGATGCCCTTCTGCACAATTTTATCTTCCAGGGCCGGCAGACCAAGGGGACGCTTGGAGTGTTCATCCTTGGGAATGTACACTCGTTTGGCCGGTTGCGGGCGATACCGCTTGGCCTTCATGCGTGCCACCAGGTCTCTAATGTTCTCATCCAGCTGTTCGCCATATTCCTTCCAACTTACACCATCCATGCCACAGGCCCGGTCCCTGCCGAGCCCATTGTAGCACTCTTTGAGAAATCCTTCATCCAGTAAATGAGCCAAGCTCGTAAACTGGCATTTAGGTTCTCGCTGAGCCCGCTGCGATATGAGAGCTAATTTTGTTAGTGTTAGGTTTTCCATCTCAGTGTACGGCTAACACCTCCTCATCCCTCTGCATTTTACCGCCAGCCCCTTCGAGTGAGCTTCTCGCTCCACCGGACATTACTCCGGCTACGCCTCTACTATGAGCTGGTCCGACTGCCATACCACCATACTTCCGCCTTGCCTCTTCAGCTTGTTGGAAGCTTCTATTAGGAGCAGTATGGCTCTCCCAAGTTCCAATGTTAACAGTTAGATCACCTACCATGGTCTTGGACCCCGGCACGCCTCTGCACACTCACCTTTTGACGCATACAGAGATTCTGGCTTCCAGGAAATGGAACCCTTGGCCCCATGCAACATCATGATTTCGAGGCTGTATCCCTTCACTTGCGTTATGGTCGATAATCCGCCATCTCTTTGGCTTCGCATAATTCATTACCTCTTTATACGCAAAGTTCTGTTCTGGCCCGGTGGTTAGCCTTTAGCCAGGCTGGATTGTCCAGCTTGTTAACATCATCTTACCTTGGCGCACCCATTTTCACGGTAAAAACACATATTTTTCTCCGTACGACACCAATAATTTTATAACAATCGACCTGAACTGTCAAGATTGACAAGCATAAATTTAACATTATAACTGCCACACCTCGGAGAAAAACGGCCCGCGCAAATATTTTTTGCTACATTTTTCGGGCAAAACCGGGCGAAATTGAAAAAAGTTTCCTATATGTAGCCATTTTTCTAAATCTTGTGGTTTTTTTGTTGAGATTGTCAATCTGTAGTGGGTACTCTGGCGGGCCCGGCTGCTGCTGGCCAAGACGGCCGGGCTGCGGCGGGGCGAGGTGCTGAACCTGACGGTCGACGACGTGGATTTTGACCACGGCGTGATCCATGTTCAGCCCAAGAAAGACACCGCCTACACCTGGGCCTGGAACGTCAAGGACAAGGAACGGCGGATGGTGCCGTTGGTCGAATCCCTGAGTGATCTGTTGATCCGGATGCTGGAGGCCCTGCCGGCCGGCCAGCCGTACCTGACATTGACCCCGCAGCGGTACCGGCGGCTGCGGATGCTCAAAGAAGCCGGGACGTTGTCGGACCGCCTGCGGGTGTGTCCGGATGAAAATTTTACCAAACCGTTTGAGCGGATCGTGAGCCGGGCCGGCGTCAAAAGCGGCACATTTCACGACCTGCGTCGTACCTGTATTACCGAATGGCTGGAATCGGGCCTGCGGCCCCATGAAGTGATGACCTTGGCGGGTCATAGCAATATTGACACCACGATGAAGTATTACGTGGCGACCCGCCGGGAACTCCTGGATAAGGCCCGGCGAGCCAGCCAGTCGACTTTAGGACCCAACAGCCATTTGGTGACCAAAAGTCAAACGGTAATCGGGGTGACTGTCCTTCGTTTGAACCACAGGCAATGAATGATAATCAAGCGACCAGCGGGAGCGGGTCAATACAGGCAAACGTGTCCATTATTTACCTGCCTAAAGGCAGTCGGGGTAACTGTCCTTCGTTTGAACCGTTACT
>JAOUFU010000456.1 GCA_029858035.1 Phycisphaerae bacterium | reverse complement strand
GCCGCTGGCCGCTGTTCCAGCTAACCTGTCGTTCTCTAGGCGCTGGCCTGAGTCCACGAAGCTTCCACTGCCATCGTTCAACAGGATCCGGTCGGCAGAATCGTAGTCGCCACCCTTCGGCGGGAGGACGGCGGCATACGTGTCCAGGTCGCCGTCGCCATCCAGGTCGCCGAGGGTCGCGCGCATCGGCAGGTCGCCGAGAGAAGACAAATTCATGCCCGGACCGGTCGGGAGGCCATTGACGTCTGGGGTGTTGAGCCACACCCACGGAAGGAAGGGGAGAAAATCCTCTTCCTTGTCGATCAAGTTAGAGCAGCAATAGCTAATCATGGCATCCAGCCGGCCGTCATTATTCAGATCGCCGAGCACGATCGATCCTTCCGAGGACCAGTTGTGCGGGTTTTCCTGGGGTGCGATAGATCGCCATGGTTTGAAGTCGCCAGGTTCGCCGCCCTGATCACCACCCTGGTTGAGGTGGAGGGACGCCATGTAGGTCATTTGAACGAGGTCAGCGTCCCCGTCACCATCCAGATCTCCGGCGACCGTGGAGGGGCCGCCTAAATCCACACTGCGCGGGGTAAACTTACCTCCACCCTGGTTGATCCACAACGTAGCTCCAGCCCAGATGATGGTATCGGTTTCGTGCCGGAGGTTGTTGAGCACGACATCCAGGTCGCCGTCCCCGTCCAAGTCGGCCACGCTGGTGGTGTTGTGATACGGTCCGCATCCATCGATGCATTGTGGTAGTATGTAGAACATGTAAAACTCTCCGGCGACCAGCAGGAGCAGAAAGATGATCCCCACCCATCTAGATATGGTGACGAGCTGCGGATCGTCATGTACAACCCTTTCCCTAATCATCTTGGTCCTCCTCAGGAGTGTGATATGCCGGTATACTCTATTTTGATTGTATCATTTTGGTGGATATGGGGAGTTTTTCTACAAGCTGATAACTTTTTCTCCTTGATTTTCATAGAAATATGGAATTTGAGGTGCGGAATATGGGTTAATTACTGCTTGCTAAGCATTCTTCAAAGTCAAGTATACAGTGTCAATTTTTCTGTAACATACGTGGTTGGTGAATTTCGGAAATTGGTAGAAAACAGATAGGTGTGGAGCCTTTCCCAAGCTACCAAGCTGTCCCAGATCCCGCCAGGGTCAATCCAGCCACCATAGCCGGCCAGGACTTGTAACCTCGCACCGTGCGGCTGCGCATCTTCATGCAGCCGTTAGCCACCTCAGTGCCGTTGCTGGTCAAGTGCTTACCATTAGCGGTCAATATCACCCTCGTCCGGTGGTCACGTGGTTATATAAGGGGGTAGCGCGACCCTAAAGTGGACATGGGGGGTGCCACAATTGAACAAATGACCCACGATACCAATAACCACTGGGATCACCACCCTAACAACCAGATGTGAATGATAGATTCCTTTACCGACTGTCACTAATAGTCATTTATAGGAGATCACAAAACTACCTAAGCTTGTTTCATGAAGCATATAATACCGAGTTCTTTTGCGTTTCTGACATAAAAAATATATTCGATTAATTTGCTTACACAATGACATAATTTTGAAATATCTGTTCGAATTCTACATAAAGTATCATGTTCAAGGCTGTTTTCTGTCTTCCCATCCTAACTTATAGAGCGACTAATTCAAAAACGGACAAACGATATTGAACCCATAGTGGTCCAAGAATGAACTATGAAAGGTGTTTGATCGCAAGTGATCTTCAAACCGATCGGCGAGGACGGGCAGTTTCGGATCTAGGTGATTATGACTGACTTTTCGGCGAGTCTGCTTCCAAACCTGTTCTTGCGGATTGAGATCCGGTGCACCAGCCGGGAATTCGATGATTTCCAAGCGCGGGTTGGCGGCGAGGAGTTCTCGCACCGCTTGGCCGCGATGCCATTTGGCCCGATCCCAGAACAACACGATTGGGTTGTCTGGAAGGCTGTCCAGAATGCTTTGCAGATGGGTCGCAGTGAGTTGCGAATTGAAACCTTCCGTACGCGTCACTATCTCTTCTCCAGTGCACAGGTTCAAGGTACCGCCTGGCTGAACGTGGACGTTCAGCAGGTCTTTACGATAGAAACCCACTTTGGTGTGTCCCGGATCTACCCTGGCTACCGGCGTTTCGGCTTCAGGCGACCAAACCGCCATCGTGGTGGCTTGCAGATACATCCAGGCTTCATCTTCGGCCAGGAAAACCGTCCCAGGCTGGGCTTGCGCCAGGTCGATCACTTTTTTTCGACCCGCGCTTCAAACTCCAGCACGTCTTTTTCGCGCCGGGATTTGTAGACTTTCTCGGTGCGTTGATAAGAATAACCACATTGCGCAAACAGATGATGATACGAAGCTCGGCTTTTCCAATTGACCCCGTACCAACGCTGCACCGCCCGTACCAGGTCTTCCACCGTCCAGTGTTGTCCGCTCGCCGTGTGCGCTTCCGGTCCCAACAGGTCATAGGGCCGGTATTGGCGCAGTTTTTCACGCAGTTCTGCCACTTGTTGGGGTTTCAACTTCGCTCGCACTGGCCCGCCGCGATGTTCTTCAAGACCTGCTACGCCACTTTGACGATATTTGCGACACCATTCCATCAAGCTGCTGCGGTTACATCCCGTGATTTGGATGATCTCGGCGGTTGGATAGCCTTGCACATACAGTCGCACGGCCTGATATCGCGTGCGAACATCACTATCCTTGGCCTGTGCATACGCTTGCTGAAGTTGTCTGATTTGTTGTTCGGTCACTCGAAATCTTTCTCTCGTCATGTCTTCATTGTATGAATTTGTTCTATCTTGTCAATTAGGTTTCGTAGTTCATTATTGCTATCCATTCTTACAACAAAAGAAACCCGCACTATTTTTTCCAGTGCGGGTTTATAGCATGCAATAATAATATCTAAAAAATTACAAGTAAACCTCTTTCCTTGAAGCGTTTACCCGAATTTGCAACATTACCTCATCTAATACGGAGAGGACATAATCGACATCCTCGTCTTTCATAGCGGGATATAGAGGCAAAGTAACTTCACGGGAAGCAACTGCTTCGGTCCGTGGGAGATAGACATCTGGATAACGCTGTTGGTAATAGGTGAATTTGTGAATCGGAGGATAATGGATGCTCGTCTGTACACCTTCTTGGCGCATTAAATCCATAAAAACCTGCCGATCCACATCTTCGGGCAGCAAAACAGGGAAGATGTGATAGGATGGCTTGCCGGGAGATTCAATGAATGGCAATCCGATCCCGGAATTAGTGAATTCTAAAATGCCTCTCCTATAGCGCTCCGTGATTGCCTGGCGGCGGGTATTGTTCTCCTCCAGTTTCTTCAGTTGAACCAGACCTAGGGCGGCCCGAATCTCATCGATCCGGTAATTGTTGCCTAATGCCACAACGTCATAGGTATGGGCATGCCCGCGGTGTCTGTCCCAAGTAAGCGTAGTCATTCCATGAGACCGCATAATCCTAACTTTTTCTGCAATGTCGTCGCGGTCTGTAATAACCATACCCCCTTCACCGGTAGCGAGATTTTTATTAGAAAAAAAACTGAAGCACCCGACATCTCCCCAAGTTCCAAGTGCACGGCCTGCAAGAAATGCACCCGGCGCGTGGGCAGCATCTTCAATGACTGACAATCCATAATGCTGGGCTAACTCTGTGATCTCGGCCATCCGGCATGGATAGCCTCCATAATGCACGACCAATATTGCCTTGGTGCGAGATGTGATTTGCCTTTCGATGTCTTCGGGGGAGATGTTCAAATCAGAAGTGCCAATAATATCCGCAAAGCGCACCTCCGCGCTCGTGTATAG
>JAOUFU010000455.1 GCA_029858035.1 Phycisphaerae bacterium | reverse complement strand
CTTCCGACTCGTGCAAGTTTGACTTATCCACTTTTCACGCGCCCTCTTGTGATTTTCTTCTCCGACTTGCTATATAACTCAACAGTATGCCCAATTCAAACAGGATGTATAGCGGAATCGCTAAAGTTACCTGGGAGATTACGTCAGGCGGGGTGGCCATAGCGGCTACGATAAAGATCGTTAGCACGACAAATTTCCTCGATTTGTTCAAAGCCGCGATGGAAACGAGTCCCGTCCGGTTTAAAAAGAAAATGGCCGTCGGCGTTTGGAAAGCCAGTCCGAATACCAACATAAGATGACTGACAAAAGAAATATAGTACTGAAAGGTAAATTGTGAATTTACGTCAAGTACCCTTTGATTGAACGATACCAGAAACCTCAGAGTCAAAGGCGCGACAACGATTAGAAAAAAGAGTGCCCCGGTAACGAACAAAACGGCCGAAAAAGGCGCTGCTATATTAACGTAGCGTTTTTCGTGCGGATATAATCCCGCAGCAACAAACATCCACAACTGATAGAAAACCCACGGAGACGATAGTAACAGACCCGCAATCATGGCAATCTTTATATAGCTGATAAAACCGGCCGCCACCGCAATTACCTGGAGCGGCTTTAGTTTATAAATATTTAGCCGGACCTCCTCTTTATTGACCTTTTCCTCCTCTTCTTTGACCTCGTCCCCCTCTTTCTTATCTTTAGCATCCTCTTTCTTGACCTTAACTTTCTCTTTCTTGGCAGAATACCGGCTCTCTTCACCATCGTCAATGAGCCATCGCCTGCCACTGAACAGATACCCTTTCTGTTTAATAGTCACGTCAGGAGAAAGTGTCACCCCGTTATCCCTGAATGCCTGACACAGGCCTTCCGTCATGATGCCTTTGTCTAAATAAACCTGGAACTCCAGGTCAATGTTAAACAGAAGCTTGGCGGTTGCATCATCATAGGGTCCTTCCATAAACTTTATTATGGAACGACCGAAAGCCATGCAGATAATACAACCAATCCCCAGACCAAGAAGCGCGCGAATCATCCGCATTCGCAATTCTTCAAGGTGGTCGCCCAGACTCATTGTGGAATCAAAAAGGTCTTCTTTCTTATTCGTCTCGCCCATATCAAAATTGATCACTGATTATTGATAAATGGCTGTCTGGATTATCAATTACCAATAATCAATCAGCGCCCATCGTATCATTTTCGTTCAGCCCGGCGGCGTCCTTGGCCTCCTCAACTATGTCATCACTGACCTTGCGGACGTCACTTACGATTTCGTCTTTTGTTTCCTTGGCCTCGTTAATGCCCTTTTTGAATTCAGTCATACTCTTGCCGACATTGCGGGCGATTTCCGGCAGCCGCCTGCCGAACAACAACAAAGCAACAATAGCAATAACCGCAAGCTCAAGCGGACCCGGCGTCCAAAATCCAAGATATTGGATATATCCAGTCATATAAGTCTCCTATTTAATCTATCTGGATATTATAACACCACCTTGGCTGCTTTGTCAATACCATTAGAAATCTTATTTTTTTGCAGCACAACATCCATCCGTATTGTCTCAAACAGGGCCAACGAGCATGACTAAGCAAAGCCTGTATTTATACCGTAAAATAATCAGCCTGAATCAACTCTTAACCTTTTTTCACCCTGTACAGATAGAAAAAACCTTGATATCCCGGTCCCGGTCTGCACCAATTGTAAGTGTTTTGCCGTTTTTATCGGCCGCAACGCTGTGTCCGCCGAATATTCGTCCTTTCCACGGCCCTTTTGTTATTTCGCCGACAAGATTGGACCCAACTACAACCGCTCCGGTTTTCCGCCCCGCATTATTGACCACCCTCTCAAGCTCTTTACCATGTTCCGGCCATTTTTCTTCCAACTCTGCATAACCGTATGGAACAAGCAACAAGTCCGGTTTCAGCTCAGCCATACGCTCCAATATTTTATCTTTATGTGTATCCGCACATATCAGCATTCCAATTTTCCCGAATTCAGTCTCCACCGCATTCACCCCTTTACCCGGTGTATAAGGTGGAGTCATCAGTTCCGTCAATATGTTTATCTTGCGGTGTTTAAGTAAAATCCGCCCTCTTTTGTCAATCAAAACCGCCGAATCATACAGCCTCGTTCCGCCTTTTTCAGCTAATCCGGCGCATAGATAAATTTCATACTTTTCAGCCAATTCACAAAGACGCCCCGAATCCTGGCCCGGGATTGGACAAGCTCTGTCGTGTGCATCGGGATTTACCCAACCCAATATGACCATCTCAGGAAAACAAACAATATCAGCCGTGCCGTCTTTGGCTTCCTGAATCGCATTCTCAATCCGCACAAAATTACCGCCGCGATCACCATCAAGTGAAAATATCTGGGCCATAGCAATTCGTATATTTCGCATCTGCTCTAAACCTGCTAAATACAATATTGACAAAAACTCAGACGAAAACTATAATCCGCTCGAACTATATGGTCAAGTAAACCCCGTTAGATTTTTTCGCTGCAGCACTTCCAACGGGGCAGATTGCCATAATTGGAGTTGGCTATGGAATCGACTTCAGGCCGGGCAAAACGTCTCGAATCTGCTATAGGGATTTGCTTATTGGCGATTCTTTTCCTCATCGCCATTGCCGTATTAATAAAGCAATCCGATTATGATATGGGCCGATTTGGTATAGAAAAAGCCGTCGGTGAGCCTATATCGGCAAAATTGCGAACTCTGTCCCCTGCCGGTTTTGAAATGCTTTCAGAAGAAGTTTATCTTGCTGATAATCTTTTCGAAAAAATTAACGGCAAAGCTCCCCTTTACATCGAATCAGGCTTCGAAAAATTGTTTACTCAGCGATTAATAAGCAAAGACAATGAAAATTTATGGATGGAGCTTTTCGTTTTTGACATGGCCGCTCTTAAAAACGCATTTTCCATTTATAGCGTACAGAGGAGGCCCAATGTTGAGTTTTTGCCGGATATGCAATTTGGCTATAGAACTACCGATTCGGCGTATTTTGTTCACGGCAAATATTATATCGAATTTATCGCTTCCTCTAAATCGGACGAACTGTTCAAAGCAATGATGGAAGTCGCTCATAATATTCAGACAAATTTACCCGTTGATAAAGTGACAGAGATACCTGAGCTTACTTTATTCCCAAAGGACAACTTTATTGCAGGCAGTCCCAAATTATACCTGGAAAGTGCCTTCGGCTTTGAAGGATTTACTGACATCTTCACCGCACAATACAAACTCGGTGACGAAACCATCACTGCATTTTTCAGCAAACGCACGGACTCCAGGAATGCTCAACTCGCAGCCAAAAGCTATTACAATTTTTTGCTTGAAAACGGCGGCGAGCTCAAGCCGGCAACCAACAAATCTCTGGAAGGCAAAGTTGTCAACTTCTATGATACGACTGAAATTGTCTCTGCTGCAGGGCCGTTCGTTTTCGGCATTCACGAGGCTGAAAGCCAGCAGTCCGCGGAAAAGATAGCGATAACACTCATTAACAAGCTCAGCAAAGGCAATAAATAATGACTAACTGTAACGATAAAAACTTCGGGCGAAGACAGTTCCTTACACGAGCGGGTAAAGCGGGAATTTCAATTGCCGCCGCCGGCACCGCCTCCTACCTGCTTTATGACACAAAAGGCCCATCGAGGCTAAGTGTAAAAAGCAAAGACCTTGTCACCTTACCTGACTACTCAGTTCCCCACAAAGCCGGTGACACGATAAGCATAGTCGAAGGCCCGGACAGGAAACAAACCGTTACCAAAGCGATAGAACTGCTTGGCGGTATAGAAAGATTCGTCAAAAAAGGGGAAACGGTCGCGATAAAACCGAA
>JAOUFU010000454.1 GCA_029858035.1 Phycisphaerae bacterium | reverse complement strand
AATACTGTAACTGCCCAGGCATGGATACGCACGAGCGAGTATGCAGGAATATGGAATCCTATACTGACCCAGAACGTGGGTAATGGTTACTATTTCTATATTTCCAGTGATAGGCCTGCATTTTATGTTGTTGTAGGTGCTGCTTTTGTCCAGGCTATTTCACCCGAAACAATTAATCCAAACGAATGGTACCATATTGCCGGTACAAATGATGGTTCCAACCTGAAGCTGTACGTTAACGGCCAACTAAAAGACAGTGATTCTTCAACTGGTTTTTTAGGGGTTAACAATAATGCTTATATTGGCTGCGAACTTAATTCTCCACTTTATTATTACGGTTTAATCGACGATGTTCGCATTTATAATCGTGCAGTGAGTGAAAGTGAATTTCAGGATATAGCCGACCCGATGGGACGGTGGAGCCAGAAAAGCTCTTGGCGTGCGAGTGTATATCGCAACGGCACGCCCGGCGCCGATGACGGCGGTATTCTCCCCGACCCCGGTGCCGTGGTAATCAACGAAGTGATGACGCATTCGAATGCCGGCCCGGACTGGATTGAACTGCACAATACTACTAACGATACTATTAACATTGGCGGCTGGTTCATCAGTGACAACGACAGAGATGAGCCGAACCTGACCAAATACAGGATTGCCGATGGGACAACGATTGCTTCGAATGATTATTTGGTCTTCTATCAGGACACAGATTTCAACAATCCGTCCGACCCCGGCTGTAACGTACCTTTTGCCTTAAGCGAGAACGGCGAGGAAGTGTGTTTGTCCTCACACCTGGATCCGAATGGCTTCCTGACCGGCTACCGCGAGGTGGAGGATTTTGGCGCTTCGCAGACCAACATTTCGTTTGGACGTTACTACAAAAGCAGTACGGATAATTTCAACTTTGTGGCGATGGACTACAATACTCCGTGGCTGCCTAATGCTAATCCCAAAGTCGGCCCCGTTGTTATCAACGAGATTATGTACAATCCGCCGACGGGCAATCAGGATGAGGAATATATCGAACTGCACAACATAACCGGAGAGCTGGTGACATTATACCGATATGATAAATTAACACCGTGGAAGTTCACCGATGGTGTTGATTATACCTTCTCAGTCGGTCCGGTTGTGACGATACCAGCTTATGGCTATCTAATGTTAGTGAAGGACATGGCGGACTTTACAGCAAGATATGGCGGTATGCCGCCCGGCGTGCAGGTCCTCGATGGTTATGGCGGCAGGTTAAGCAACGCCGGCGAGATGTTGCAGATTGGTATGCCCGGTGATATTGATAATCTTGGTACGCGTTATTATATCCGGATTGACAGGGTGACTTACAGTGACGGCTTGCATCCTGAGGATTGTCCCGGCGGCGTGGACAACTGGCCGAGAGAGGCCGATGGGCGTGGCAAATCGCTTTCTCGTAAGGAGGCGACTGATTATGGCAATGACGTAGCCAACTGGGAAGCGGCCACACCTTCACCCGGCACCGCCAATCCGTAGAAACCTGTATTAAAAAACGATTTTAGTTACTTTGTCAGTCGTTATAAATCCTTGTCATACATCACAATGAATTGCACAAATTATGTATTATGTTATTTTGCCATACCAATTTACAACAAAAATACATTGACTTAGCCACCAAATCTATGTTATAATAAATTATGTAAAGAAATGAAAAAAATTGTTATTTTTTGGGCCCATTTACGTCTACTTTTATATATAGAAGATTTCAAAACAGCTCGGATTCCCATTTTTCATCAATAGCAACACGGGAAACCACATTGATAGAAATTCGACTGACGTCTTAAAACATCCGTGAGGAAGGAAATAAAGATGCCCATATCTATGAAAATCTCATTGCTATTAGCAGTTTTTATAGCCTTTTCGACCATTTCGACTGATTCCCAGGCTCAACTGGCAGGTGATCTGAATGATGACCTTGTAGTTGATTCCAAAGACCTGCAAATTCTTGCCTGGCAGTGGTTGTCACCGGGCTGTATGACCCCTGGCTGCACAGCTGACATTGACGGCGTCAATAGCGTAAATATGGCTGACTTAGCCCTTTTGGCAAACAACTGGCAGATAGTAGACCCCCACATAGTCATCAGTGAGTTTATGGCGAGTAACGCCAGCAGTCTGCCGCTGGAAAAAGGCGAACTACTGGACGGAAACGGCGATTCGTCCGATTGGATCGAGATTTACAATCCTACGGCCATGACTATCAATCTTGGTGGCTGGTATCTGAGTAACAATAATTCTAACCTGACCAAGTGGCAGTTTCCAAACGGTGTTCAGATTAAGCCCGGTGAGTTCCTGATTGTCTTCGCATCGGATAAGAACCTTGAGGATAATCCGCTCAATTATCCATATCTTGACCTTGACGGTTACTATCACACCAACTTCAACCTGGAGCAGGGAGGAGAGTATCTGGCGTTAGTAGCACCAGACGGTAATACTATAGCCCACGAATACTTACCGGAATATCCCGCACAGTTGACCAATATCTCGTATGGCCTGCCACAGAATGCAACGGCGGTCGTGTCAACAAGCGCTTACGCTACTTATCATGTTCCCACCAGCAGCGATGCGGGACTGGGCACTGATTGGACTAACCTTACCTTTGATGACTCAACGTGGATTACCCAACCGACGACCAACCTTCACTTCGGTGACATCTGTGGCACCAAAGGTGTGAATTACGAGTACTTCCAAGGAGCGTGGAATTATGTCCCAAACTTTGACGGATTGCAACCTATAGATACTGGCATCATAGAAACCTTTAACCTCACGCCTCGTCAGCGAAATGACTATTTCGGCTTTCGTTTCACCGGCTTTATCGAAGTTCCCCTGAATGGAGATTATACCTTCTACACAAGTTCTGATGACGGCAGCCTACTGTTCATTAATGATATACTCGTGGTCTATAATGATGGCAGGCATGGAGTGCAAGAGAGGTCCGGCATTATCTACCTGTATGCCGGCATGCATTCGATCACGGTTGAGTACTTTGATTATGACGGTGATGAGTCTCTGAGCGTGAAATATGAGGGGCCCGGGATAACCAAGCAAACTATTCCTTACGACGTTCTATGCAGTGGCAAGACTCCTAATGTGATACAGAGCCAGATGCAGTATGTCAATGCCTCTCTGTGGACACGGATCGAATTTGAAGTCGAAGATCCACAAGTCTTCGACATGCTGGCGATGAGGATAAGGTACGAGGACGGCTTCGTGGCGTATCTCAACGGCCAGTACCTTACGAAGCGAAACGCGCCCGGCTCATTGCCCTGGAATGCAACAGCCCTGACCGACCGTCCGATTGAGGATTCTTCAGCCTTCGAGGAAATCAACCTTATGCCTTTTCTTCACCTCCTACAAAACGGCAATAATGTTCTGGCAATTCACGGGCTGAATGACAACAAGAACAATGGTGAGTTCCGGATTCTACCCGAGCTTATCACCGCCGTGAACCGTGTTGTCCCTCAATATTTCTCTACGCCTACACCGGGCACTTTTAACATTTCCGGCGCGCTTGGTGCAGTCTCAGATGTTTGGGTCAGCACCGAACGTACTTTCTATACCGGCCCGCCGGATTGGCATATCGACTTGACGTTGTCCAACGGGACGGACGGCGCCGTGATTCGTTATACTCTTGATGGCACTCGTCCAACAGCAAACCATGGATTTATTTATAATCCCGCAACTGATCCACCGCTCCAAATCGATAAGACGACCACCCTTCGCGCAGTAGCGGTCAAGCCGGGCTGGCTCGATTCCAAGGTCGAGTCACATACATACATCTTCCCCGATGACGTAATAAAACAATCA
>JAOUFU010000453.1 GCA_029858035.1 Phycisphaerae bacterium | reverse complement strand
GATTCTTTCATCACGATCAGTTCGCCATACTGGTTCGCCGGTTGTCTTGTTAAATGCAGCAATGTAAGAATCATCATCGCTATCGCAATTAACGATAACTGTGTTCTGGAACAGGACAGGGGAGGCACCTGTTCCCCAGCCCGTCCGTATTCGCAAGAGTCCCAGATCACGCTGCCAGATGACATTACCCTCAAAATCAATGCAATACAAGCCCGCCGAGCCAAAGGAGGCGAAGACATATTTCCCATCAGTGGCAGGTGTTTCGGAAGCATAGGTATTTTTGGTGTGACGCGGGGTCCTTGGTTCTTGTTGTATAACGGTTTTTGACCACAGGAAGTTTCCTTTATCGGTACCCAGACAGATCAAACGATAAGCGTATCCGGACGCATCCGGCTTATCACGGTCGCCTCCAATATACACTCCGCCGCGAAACGTCTCGACGCTGGGATCTTGCGCAACGGCGGTAGTGACGAAGACACGATTGCCCCAGACGATGGGAGAAGAGTGACCAGTGCCTGGGATTGGTATTTTCCATTTGACGTTTTCTTCCTCACTCCATTTCAAAGGCAGGTTCTTCTCGGTTGAGATTCCCTGACCGTCACCACGCCATGCTGGCCAATTCTCGGAAAAAACCCATTCCGAGCTAATTAAAATAATCACTAAAGCCAATATTATTGGACATAAAGAATCGATTTTTTTCATGGAAAGCTCTATTTCTAAGGTTTCCAGATATTCGTTTATGACGTTTACAAGATTAGTCCCAAGTCGGCCTCTATCAAGTCACTAATTGACATCATCGGATTAGATTGTATTTTTGTCTCACCTATTATGAACCGACATTTCCCTATGAGTCCATAAACGCTACTCCTGCACGCTGCGATCTTTATAATACCACAATATACAATCAAAATCCTGTCGATTTGTTACGCACCACTTGGGAAATCCGGATTAATTGTATTTTCGGAAACGGTGTCGGTTCCGGTATTCTTAATGACAGGCGACCGACACCATTTCCGAGTCGTTTCTGTCAGCGTTTCTTAAGTGTCACACTTACGCCGCCGCCTTGTACGTAAAAAATTGTTTCCAGGTCGGGATTTGTAGTTACTGCTTTGACGTAGTCCGGTATGCCGGATCGCCCGCCGCGCATATTAATATTGTGGGCCAGAATCAGTCCGCCCGGCCGCACCAGTGGCAGCAGCTTTTTGAGGTAATCGGCGTAGCCTTCCTTGTCAGCGTCAATGAAAAGCAGGTCGATAGGCTCTTTTAGCTTAGGAGCTTCCTTGTGGGCGTCGCCCTCGATAAGTGTGACGAGCTTTTCGACACCGGCCCGTTTGAAATTCTCGCGGGCCAGCGATGCCCGGCGTTCGTCGATCTCAAAGGTAGTAAGCTTGCCACCCGTTTTACTAAGGGCCAGACAGAGCCATGTACCGGAGTATCCATTGGAAGTACCGATTTCGACAACATGTTTTGCTCCGATTGACTCCGTCAAAAGTCGCAATAATCTGCCGTCTGTTATCGGAACGTTCATCATCCCTCTGCGGTCGCTCCTGTCCATATCATCAAGCACACTCAGGATTTTCTTTTCCACCTCTGTCTTCGCTAACGGTGCACTTTCTTCGGATGAAGACATGCCTGCCATACCTCCCATTGGACCTCTCCCCATACCCTCCGGCGGCCCACCACGATCCGGCCTGTCCATACCCCTTTGAAATCTTTGACTTCTCTGTTTCATATCCTCGATCAATTGCCCCATCTTTTCCCTGTCATTTTGCTCATAGGCCTTTGTAACCTCGTCGAGCCATGGCTCTAGCCCGCCTCGCATAGTTCCGGGACCGCCCTGTGGGCCTTGGTCCCTGCTGCCGGCAGTTCTGCCCTCTCTCGCAGCGGCTGCCGTTGCTTGTTCCTGTATCGTTAAAATTAAGACACCGGCCAACAAAACAGCCACAGAAATGCCCAAAATAATCTTCTTCAACATTTTTGCTCCTTTCCAGGTTACTCTTTTGTTTCCTGAAATTGTATTAAAATTTCAACCAATAACGGTATTCAACTTATTATTCTTATATGGGAGTGTTTCCATTTTCACTCATTTCTTAGTTTCGCGGCCGGTTTGGCCCGGTGGGAGGCCGATTCGGTCCACCTTGGTCTCGCCAGGGACCGAAGGGGCCCGGGCCTCTGCGAAAACGACGCTCCGGACCGTATTGGCGCCCGCCGGGACCACGATGGTCCTCGGGAGACCGGGGACGAAACATGCGGTGTAGCCCTTGAAGATCACCTTCCCACAGTCGTCTCTGGTGTTCGTCAAGCACGGAGCTTACATCCTCATTCATAAGCTCTAACTGCTTGGTTATCTGCTCGAAGGCGGCCATGCGAATTTCTTCCAGCATGTCCATATACTTTTGGAAAATAGGCCCAATTTTGTCTATCTGTTCGGGAGAAAGGTCAAGACGGTCTCTTTGTTCATCGAGCAATCTGCTTGTGGCAACGTCCAACGGTGGAAGTGGCGGTTTTGGCCTGCGGCGGAGCAGAAACAGTGACGAAGCTCCGAGAACAATACCAGCCAGTAGAATCACCAGACCGAAAAACGCCATGCGCCAGCGGTGCATCTGTTTTAGATAGTTATGTGGTGTTTGTGTTTTTTCTGTCTCGTTCATTGCATCACCCATGAGATTGTCTCAGAGATTTCAGCTAAGGGGTTTGACTGAAAATAATATGAAATCACTGCGATGGCCATTACGGAAGCTGCTATTGCAGAGGACAATACTGCCACCCACATCAAAGGCCTTTCTGACATGCAGACGAGGCTGTTCTGTTCGGTTTCAAGGATCGCTAACACCCGACCGCTGACATCCACACGAGGAGAAGCTTCACTGCGGGCTCGGGCCGCCAGCATTTTCAATCGGTCGTCAAAATTTATCATTTTATGTCCCTCCCGGATTGTTTGAAAAGATTGCGCAGTTTGTTTCGTGCTCGCCAGGTCTGGACCTTGACCATGCTTTTGGTCCAGCCCGTTCTTTGGACGGTTTCGGCAACATCGCATTCTTCCAGGTATCGCAGGGTCAGGACCAGACGGTCTCGTGGCGGTAGTTTTCCGAGCAATCTATGCATTAACTCCGCTGCCTGGCTTGGATCCATCCTCTCCACCGAATCATCGGGCAGCTGGTCCCATTCTTGAAGCGAGAAGTTTTCTCTCTTCTTCTGGCGGGCCACCTGCTTCCAGTATCCATACCCAACCCGAGTGGCGATACGAGAAAGCCAATGAACAAAGGGTGCTTTCCCGAGATACCGATCCAGGCTGAGGTATGCCTCAACGAAAACGTCCTGAACCAATTCCTCATGGATCCGGCTATCTCTACTGAAACGCCATAAAATCTGCCCGATTTGACGTTGGTAGCGTTCAATCAGTCGGCGGTAGGCCTCCGAATCACCATCACGGATTTGCCGGATATCCTCTAAGTCCACCGCCAGTGGTACAGCAGCAACATTCCTGCTTTCAGACGGTGATAACAGCGGCTCCACTACTGCATGAACCAATTCACTCAAAAGTCTCACAGTCCGAAGACTTATCATCGGTTCTGGACAAATTACTAAAGCCGTGTTTATGGGATATGTTGCCTTCACCGTATCATCAACCTAATTCTCAAACATCCTTGTATTCTTTGCAATCCTTTGAAGGCGATGAAACTCCGCCGATGAGTATTCATCGGCGGAGTCGAAACATAATTTGTAGTGCAAATCTTCATATTCGTTGTGTTACTAATCTACCATCTTGGCCCGGGACGTCTGAAATCGTCTTCTGCCGGTCCTCTTCGGCGACCTCTATCTGGATAGGCGTCTGGTCCCCAG
>JAOUFU010000452.1 GCA_029858035.1 Phycisphaerae bacterium | reverse complement strand
TCTATCGCACGCAGAAATGTTTCGTCCTTTGTATGTTTGTAAGCATGAGCCCATGTGTGGATATAAAAGCCGCCATGACGAGCAAAATCCTTTCCATCAACGGGGCCGTGCCTGTCGTAAGGAGCGTGACGGTCGAAGCCGCCCGTTTTTTGGTTGGCTATCTGATGGTTCCACAAGCCTAAAGCAAACTGCTTTGATGCTTCGGGTGACAGTTCGAAACTCCTGTCCCACAGCACCCAGGGACGAGCGAATTCATGATTATAATCCGTTCCGCTGGAAATAGGTATGTCCTGCATCACATCCCATGACAAATGCTCACCCCAGGGCAGAAGCCCTGTTACCGGGGATTGTGTGTTCTTGAAGAACCACTCCAGCTCATGGTCGGCAACCTGGCTATAACGTTTATCTCCCGTAATTTTGCTTAATGTGTACAATACTCGCAGCAGGTTCTGATCTGTTTGCGGATTAGCTCCGACGAGTTTTAGCCATGGCAATCCTGCACGGTCGCCTCGTCGAATACCTCCCGGCGGTTCCGGTCTTATTGTAAGCGGCTCAAGCCTGAGCCGGTCTAATGCGCTGAGTAAAAGCCCGCTCTTTTTCTCACCGTATGTATCCCGTCCATGTTCTATCATTGCGTCGGCGTAACGCCGGACTACTTTCAAAAAGGACAGCTTAGATGTCTCGAATTTCTCCACGCTTACAATTGGATGTGTATTGTGAATAGAGTCTTCTATGTAGTCGCGCTCGTAGAAACGAATTCCGCTTCCGCCATGTCCTTGACCGGTCAGGATATCAATATCTCCGTCCTGGTTCCAATCGATGGCGTCTGCGCCGGAAATCATCATGATAGAGTACGGCTTTACTATCTTAATGCCGTCCGGATTGGAGAATTTAGGTTCTTCACCTGCCCGGCCTGTGCCTACGTTTTTGTAGAACCGAATACTGTGTTCAAATTCGCAGGCAATTAAATCCTTTTTGCCGTCCCCGTCCCAATCAACGAAGGAACCCAGATTCGGTCTCATATAAGGAGTCAGACCTATGTTTTTAGCGGCGGCAAAACTCGGATTTGCATCAGTACTTATGTTCTTGAAGAAGTAAAAGCCGGGATTTTCCTGGTCGGAAAAGATGATGTCCTTTTTCCCGTCGTTGTTCCAGTCACAGACCATCAGATGTGACCTTGTACCGCGGTCAATCGGCCCAGGAATCCCCTGTTCATTCTGGGCCTTTACCTTTTGTCCCGCACCAAGCACAGGTTTTGCATCTGTTCCCTCGTTCAGATATACAGTGACCGTGCCTGCTCCATCGGAGGCAATCAGGTCTTTACGACCGTCGTTGTTCCAATCGCAAATATCAGGCCGGGCGTGGCCTGAATTCTTTGCCAGGCTTAAAGGCATGCCTGCACTCCGCAGCTTACTGCCCTCGTCGAAGACCGGGAACAGATTGTTTGCCTGGTTCCGGAAGTACCAGACAAAACCATCGCAATCACCGGCGATTAAATCGGTTTTGCCGTCGTTATTCCAGTCGA
This sequence comes from Phycisphaerae bacterium, assembly GCA_029858035.1. Classification (GTDB taxonomy): domain Bacteria; phylum Planctomycetota; class Phycisphaerae; order Sedimentisphaerales; family Anaerobacaceae; genus CS2-K091. Next base: position 2,321 of record JAOUFU010000452.1, on the reverse strand, counting down.
CAGCGCGAACAACATTTTGACGCATAGCATCACACATCTGAAACTCTTGAGTATAGGGAGCGCCGTGATGGGCATCTGTTCTCTGCCACTTCGGGGATTTTGCAGTTCCTGTGTTTTTGAATAGGGCGCCGTAGTCTCTCTTAAGGGGATGCTTCAAATCCGTCAGCTCCCAGGCCCGGTCCACAACGAAGTCGAGCAGACCGTCGCCGGTAAAATCGGCAACCGTTACGCGTGGATGAGTGCTCCGTTGGAGATAAGTTTCATCGTAGGCGATGATAGTGCCCTTTGCGAAGGTCGGCTGCGTTCTCGGATTGCTCGTATCAATATTTTCATATAAATAGATTTGGCCTGCCTGGGGTGCGCCGAAAAGGTCCCAATCGCCGTCATTATCGATGTCCGCAACATCAAAACATGGATTGAAAAGCTCAATATCCTCGCCGCCTGCCTGGATAGTCACTGCGTCGGCCAGACGCCATCCACCTGGGCCATCGGTCCCTAAGTTTCGATAGAGGTAGCAGTGGTCGTTATAGCCCAAAATAATGTCCGTTAAGCCGTCATCATTTCCGTCGAAATCCGCAACGAAGACAACTGAGGGAAACCATCCGCCGGCCTGTTTCCCGCCGGCCAATGGAATGCCGGAAATGGTTTTCATCGGGCCCCTGTCGACAAAAGTAAGTTGCCCACCGGATTTAGTCGTGTTCTCGAAGAAAACTATTTTTCCGCCATAAGGGCCGGACATAAAACTTGGGAAAAAATCCTGATCACCATCCCGGTCCCAGTCATAAAAGTGCGGCAAAATCCAGCTTCGATTGTTATGCTTGTTTTTTGGAAGCTCAAAGAGTTTTCCAGCCGACGTAAGCCGCCCGGCATCGACAAGGCGGTTGTCACCGACATTCTCATAGCAGTAAATAAACGGCTCTACGCCACCTTTAAATAAATCCAGGTCACCGTCGCCGTCGAGGTCGCAGAAGGTATCGAAGTGATGGGCCCCTATCTCACGCCTTCCATAGCCCTCTCTGAAGAAATCGCCGTCTCCAACGAGCCCCTGATAACGTTCGGGTCTTGCCAGGCCGGACTCAACCGTATCGAAATAAACCGCGAACGTTGTGCAGGTTTCATCCGGCATAACGAAACTCAGGATGACTTTATTGGCGCGATAGAGTTTTTGAATTCGCCAGGGCAACAGATATCGCTCATATCCGTCTCGCGAGCTGTCAAAAACCTTCGGCGAACCTGAAGAATCGTATGCTATCACTTCAATTGTATGTTCGTCGAATGTCCCTGAAGTGCCCATGTCAGAAAGTGCCTTAACGAAATCAATGTTCACAGAAGCAGGGGAGTTTGACCGCCGAATACGTCGGGTGTCAACGCTCAATAACAATCTATGGTTGTTAGGTGACCTCCAGGGTGGCTCCGCAGATAAAGCCGGGGATTCAAGTGCCAGATAGATGATAGTTGCCAGAACAATCCTTGTTAATGGTGTAAGATAGCTGTGTTTCTCTAGTGAATAGGTTCTATTCCTCACAAACTCATCCTTTCTTGACAAATGTGGTGCCCCCTTCCTTAAAGATAATTTTCTCAGCTCAGGCCCGCAGAATCCAGGTTATTACTGTTGGCTCATTACCTTGCTTGTACCATTAGCTAACAGAGCTATATTGTCGATAATGATTATAATCCATTTGCTGAAGATTTGCAACGTGTCATAACTCATCAAAATATAGGAACAATTCCCTTGTAAGCAGCATATCTTTGAACGTACTGTTTTTCAAATTCTTAGTGATTCCGCCTTAGTGAGGTACGACCGGTCCACGCCAAAGACTGCCGCCGAATGTGGTGACATACGTCATAGTGTTGTCCGAAGGGTCGAACACCACACGCTGAATATTCGAGGTTTGGAGGCGGGGGGAGTGTAAAATTGGCCCGGCACGGGCGCGTCTGCGAGTTTGTATCCGGCTTCGCCAGAGGCTATGCCGCGACAAGTTAGGTTTTTTTTCGGGACCCGAAAGCGGGGTTTTTTTCCTGTGGAAATGGCGGTTCTGAAGGTTACGCAGATTAACATGATTGAGAAATGAAATTTTTTAAATTTTAAAAAATGGGGGGAAATTGCGGTTTTTTTTGGTTCTTCTCTTGGGGGTGTTTGTTTTTGGTCTATAAATAGATGTTGATTGGCAGATTGGGTGGTATGGGTAAAAAGGGCAAGAAAAAAATGGTTCAAAAAAGTGCAAAAGTATAACGGAAAGTTGACAAAAGTAGTCAAAAAGCGCGCACTTTTTGTGCAAAATGTTGCAGAAATTTTACATTTTTGTATTTTAACATTATGT
>JAOUFU010000451.1 GCA_029858035.1 Phycisphaerae bacterium | reverse complement strand
TTGTCCTGTGCGTGTATAATCGACCGCCAGTGAATTTGATATCTCCAAATCATTGGGATTCAGGTGCAGAGCGGTTTCGTATTCTGTTATTGCATCATCATACTGGCCTTTAGCGTCCAGGACGAGCGCCTTGTTGAAATGCCATGAGCTGTTTGAAGGATTTATCTGAAGGGCCTCATCCAGCTCCCCCAGAGCTTCATTTTCTTTACCGTTTTCGTAAAGCTCAAAGGCCTTGTTTGCCTTGTGCTCGGCTTTATCATACGGGCCGAAAGCCAAATCTTCGAAGCTCATATTTTACATACCCTCAATTTCAGTTTAAAGATTGACCGAATCTCCAAGGTCGTTTCGTCAATAAAGTAATGGGGAGTTAGCCGTTTTTTGCGGGCATAAGAGCTTTTTGCCGGCAGCAAAAATTTTGCTGGTAATATGGGTTATAAGCTCTTATAATTTAATAGGTTAGGCCCGCTCCAATCGAGCTTAGGCCAATGTCCGATTGGCGCGGGACAACTGTTTTTCTGGAAAGAAGCCGCTGATAGTCTTATAATCGGCGGCAGTCAGTTGGTTGGTAATGACTTAGTAATGGGGCCCTATTCCTGGGTGTTCCCAAACGCAAAAAAGGCGTGTGAAGGAACACTGCGATAATTTTCAGAATGGGCATCCGCGACTATTGTTTGGAGAAGTAAAAGTATGATTAAAGAGATAAAAGGCAGGGTAACGGCCGGCAAGGGCAGTTACGCTATTGTAGTGAGCAGGTTCAACGAATTCATAACCTCCAAGCTGCTTGCCGGCGCGATAGATTGTCTCCAGCGTCATGGCGCCAGTGACGAACAGATATCCGTAGTTTGGGTTCCGGGTGCCTGTGAAATTACGCAAGCTGCAAAGAAGCTCGCAGAGAGCGGCAAATACGTCGCGGTGATTTGTCTCGGCGCGGTGATACGAGGTCAAACCGGCCATTACGATTATGTCTGTCAGCAGGTAGTCCGAGGTATTGGACAAATCAACTATGATTCAGGTGTGCCGGCCATATTCGGCGTTTTGACCTGTGAGACACTCGAACATGCGGTCGAGAGAGCCGGGACGAAAATGGGTAATGCCGGTGCCGATGCAGCCCAGACAGCAATGGAAGCAGCCAACGTCATGGAACAGATTTGAGCCGGTGCTTAACGTCTGAGGTGTGATGCGTCAATTTCAGTGCCCAACAAGAGCCACGAGAGACGGAATGCAGGCCGATAAAAGAACAAGGGCAAGAGAGCTGGCGATACAGGGACTGTATCAGCTCGATGTGCAGGGCCCGGACCTGCTCGAGCGTTTAGGCCCGTTCTTTATCGAAGCAGACGACGACGATTTTGTACGAAAACTCGCCTCGGACTGGACAAAAGGGACGTGGGAAAATCTGGCACAGTGCGACGAAATAATAACTGCTTCAACAATAAAGTGGCAATTTAAAAGACTTGCACCTGTTGACAAAGGTATTTTGCGATTGGCGGTTTATCAGTTGAAATTCTGTCCCGATATTCCGCCTAAAGTAGTGATAAATGAGGCCATTGAGCTTGCCAAAAAGTACAGCACTGAAAAGTCATCGTCTTTTGTTAATGGCGTGCTCGATGCCGTCTTGAAAAAACAGGAGACCGGTGACTTGTAGCGAGAGGCAGGTACTCTGATTAGCTGATTAATTAAGGGAAGGTGACGAGCGACGAACATGAGGAAAATTGCAGTATTAAACCAAAAGGGAGGGGTTGGAAAGACCACAACGGTGGTTAATACTGCGGCAGCCCTTGCGGGCATGGGTTTGAAGGTTGTTGTTATTGACCTGGACCCTCAGGCGCATCTGACAATCCACCTGGGCCTCGAGCCCCAAGCTATTAGGGCCAGCTCATACGAAGTCCTGACCAAGGAAGCCAGGTTTGAAGAGGAAATTATGCTCGTGCGTCCAAATCTCTGGCTGCTGCCGGCAAATATCAACCTTGTCGGTGCCGAAAGTGAGCTTGTAAGTGTGGTCGGCAGGGAAACCATTCTCCGGGAGGCGATTGAGCCGGTAGAAGACCAATTCGATTATCTCGTGATAGACTGTCCCCCATCCCTCGGATTGCTGACCCTGAATGCCCTCGCGGCCGCCGATGAGGTTTTGATCCCGCTTCAGCCGCATTTCCTGGCCCTGCAGGGATTCGGAAAACTTCTGCAGACCGTCGAGCTTGTCAACAAAAGAATCAATCCGAGGCTGAAAGTTCAGGGGATTTTGCTGTGCATGTTCGACACCAGGGCGTCACTTCCAAGTGAAGTCAGGGCCGATATCGAGCATTTCCTTGAAAGTGCGCGCGGCACGAACTGTGCCTGGGCGCAAGCGCAGATTCTGCCGACGTTTATCCGAAGAAACATCAAGCTCGCCGAAGCGCCAAGCTACGGCCAGACAATCTTCGAATACGAGCGGAATTGCCACGGCGCCGAGGATTACACGAAAGTCGCCGAATCCATACACAGTCAGGGTCAAACGACGCCTCAGATCGATAGACAGGCCGATGATACTAAAGCGGCTGAAGAACAGGATATGCAAACTGCAGAACAGATACAGGAAGAACCTGTTGTTGAATCGGCCCAGGATAAAGATATAGCTACTGAGGCAGATGCAACCCAGGAACCTGCTGCCGGCGTCGAACACGACCAGGACAAGCCTCCCATCGAAATCAAGGCAATCCCGCAGCCGGATGCACAGGCACCATCCCCGGAATTAACTCAAACAACACCGCCGGACCCGGAACAAAACCAGCCTTAGTTGAAGATTGTTATTTAAACAACCACCGTCACGGCAAATCTATTTCTGTTTAATTTTGCTGCTTTTCTTATCCGAAAGACCCGGCCCGCGTATAATCTTCATAAGCATAAAGCCAGGACCAAGCCGACGGTACTTTTGCCACTGACACCTCGGGCACTCTTCCAGGCTGGCCGTGATGTAAACGGCAATTTCGAAAAGAAACCGTCAAGAACTTTTTTTCAGTTCATCTGATTGTTTGCCCTTGTCAGATTGGAACTTGTTAAGGGCCAAAGCCGCCAGCCCACCCAAGTTCATAGTATCCAGTGTCGAACTGGGAATTAACATAATTGAACCACCGGACCGGAGCCCCTCGTAAAGTATGTTCATAGCTCGCAGCTGTAAAGCCACCGGATTGTCATGATATGCTTTCGATGCTTCCAGAAACTTTTCTCCAATCTCCAATTCCGCTTGTCCTAAGATTGTACGGGACAGCCTCTCACGCTCTGCCTGGGCCTGTTTGGAAAGAGCGTCCTTCAGATTCTCCGGAATAGAAACATCTCTGATCTCTATTGAATTGACATTGATTCCCCAACTTTCACTCTTGTCTTTCAGAACGGTCTTAAGGGTCTCGGCAATCTTTTCACGTTCTGCAAGGACCTCGTCAAGTGCGTAAAGTCCCACAATATCCCGTAAAGCCGTCTGTACAGCAAGCACCATAGCCTGATAGTAACTCTCAACTTCCAGAATGGCCTTCTTGGAGTCCCATACATGCCAAAATGCAACGGCATCAACTTTTACCGGCACAGTGTCACGGGTAAGCATGGATTCACTATAAAAGTCGGTCGTACGTATACGCATGTCGATAATACGTGCCGCATTGTCAATAATCGGCATGATCAGGAAGAAGCCCGGCCCTCGCACCGAATGGAACCGACCCATTCGTAAAACTACAGCACGGTCCCACTCCGCTAAAAGTTGAGCAGTCATAGACCACAAAGATGATGCTGCAATTCCACAGGCACAAAACGCGACACCCCAGACTATGTTACCCCATATAAAGAACAAGAGAACGCCAGGAACTATTCCCGCCGCCCCCAA
>JAOUFU010000450.1 GCA_029858035.1 Phycisphaerae bacterium | reverse complement strand
TTTTTGATGATATTTTTTCCGGGATGTTCGATAGACATTTATGTTTTCCTTTATAAAATTCGTATCCTGTATTTCGTATCTCGCGTCACTGCCGGCGAGATAGGTTTTTCTTCGACCTTTTTTACCCTCTACTTTTCTTGTTATCCTGTAATTCAGCCGTCGGATTATTGTTTTTTAGTTGCTTTTTTAGGTTTTTTAGCTGTTTTTTTCTCAGTTGCATCTGTTTTTTTGCCGGTCTTTTTTGTCGTTTTTTTTGCAGATTTTTTCTCGGCTTTTTTGGCTTTCTTTTCTGCCTTTTTCTCGGTTATTTTTGCCGACTCAAGTAATTTGGCGATGCACATGTGCTCTCGCACCTGTAACTTGAACTGGGCCAGGGAGCCGTCGCGGAGCATTTGCTCTCTCATTCTTTCCGGTCTTTGTCCCTGCTGAATTGCTAACTGCGCAATGTGGCCGTTAATCTCCTCTTCGGTCACGTCAATCTCGAGCTTGTCGGCAATTTTGTCCATAATAAAGAATGTCTTTAGCTGTTCCTGTGCCCGTTGCGCACTGCCGGCCTGAAGCTGCTCCATGTGCTCTTCGATCTGCTCACGCGCCAGTCCCCGCATGAGCAGATTTGAGTACTGTCTTTGCAACAGGGAGATCGATTGCTCAGCCACAATATTTAAGGGGAGGTCAAAATCGGTATTTTCGAGCAGATATTTATAAATCTGCTCTGTCATTTCTGTTCGCACCTGCTGTTCTAATCGGCCATGTAGTGAATCCTGAATTCTTTCCCGGAGCTGCTTTTCGTCTTCGACTTCTAATTTTTTGAGGAAATTTTCATCCAGGGCGGCAGGCTTGAGGTACTTGATATCATTGACGGTAATTTGAATGTCCACCTTTTTGCCTCGGTACTCTTCCCTGAAGAAGGTTTTTGGTACCTCAACACTTGTCTTTTTGGTGTCGCCGACTTTTGCGCCCACAAGGAGCTCGTCGAGCTTTTCGACGGGGACCGCACCGACAAAACCATTGGGCCTTATATGAATGTTGATATTATCGAGTTTTTCTTCGGCCTCGACATCGGTGACCTTGAGGACCGCATCAGCAATTATCTGGTCGTCCACCTCTGCGGCACCGTCGGTTCGCGGTGCCCACAGGCCTGACAATTTTTGCAACTGCTCAACTTCTCTGTCGATTTGCTCGTCCGTGACTTCGAGTTTGGCCCTGGTTACGGGGATGCCTTCGAGCTGGGGCAAATCGAATTCAGGACGGACCTCGACCTCAAAATCAAACTTTAGCGGGCCTTCGGCCGGCAGGTCTATGCTTTCGTAAATATTCAGCTTGTCCTGCTCTTTCTTTATGGGGTAGCTTTTGCCCTCGTCGGTAATAAGCCATTCGGTTTCGGGCTGTTCAACGGATGCGGCGGCATTTTTGGAAAGGGGGGCCTTGTTTTTTTCAAACTCCTCCCGCAGCTTTTCGGAGATTGTGCTTTTGTCCAGGTCGGCCTGGAAGTCTAATTCAACGCTGCAAAGAGGCCTCTTTTCAAAATCAATATCCGCGTCACGAAGTGTGTCCAGCTTGCTGTCCTTGATGGCCGAATCGCTGGCTTCAGCTATCAATTTCAACTTGATTTGCTCGGTTGTCTCTTTGCCGAATCGCTTTTCAAGGAGTCGGCGAGGCGCCCGGCCCTTTCTAAAGCCCGGCACGAGCGCTTCCTTACGCAAAGTTTCGTACTGCTCTTCGGTGGCGTTCTTTATTGCCTCTTCCGGTATCTCTATAATCACCTTTTTCCTGCAGGGGCCTGCTTCTTCGATTGTTACGGTGTTCTTGATTGCATCCTGTTTTTCTTCTGTTTTTTCTGTCTCTGTGGCTTGCTCATCTTCTGCCATTTTGGTGCTCCCAAATGATTTTGGTTTTGTGTCTTCGAGATATTAAACAAAAAAGGCGTGGGGATTACAACATCCCTTAGCCATCTTTCAACAATTTTCAGTCTCCGTTTGCCGGGACTTTAGCATATCAGCGACCAACGCCAAACTACTGTGCTTAGCCGGTAACTCGCCGATACTATATTATCTACAATCCTTTATAATTAGTTTCTTAAAGCGGGCGATGAGATTTGAACTCACGACATTCACGTTGGCAACGTGACGCTCTACCACTGAGCTACGCCCGCGTGTTCGTGACCCGTCGCTCGTGGCTCGGGACCCGAGTTTCGATTCAGTTACAATTATATGGAGTATTATCTTCTATGCAAAGTGATTTTTTGCGAAATTTTTAGATTTTATGTCATCAAAATTACGAACAAAATCCCAACTCAAAAGGCAAGCCGAGTTTTAAATATAGTTCTCAAAAGCAAAAAAGGCCGTAAGCGCTATGCTAACGGCCTTTATTTTCGGAAGAAATGTGAAGAATTAAATATTCTAATCACATTCAGGAGCAGTGCAGCATAACCATTCGCCGGTAAATAGTGCGAAATCCTTAAAATCAACGTGGCAGTCATGATTAAAGTCAAAGGTGGGGTAGGGATGGTATGTATCACCACAGACTTTGTAGCTTGGGGAACTGTGTTCGTAGGCACCCATATCTACAACAGGCGGTTCGCCGTTGCCTGTATCCGGTACATTTGAGTCATCGTAGAATCGCAGATTTCCGTCTAAATCGGTAATTGTGCCTTCCGGAACGGAGTTATTATCCGCTGCATCAATACAAGGTGACGAATCCGCCAATTGTAATTCGTCATCCTCTGTACCAGTCAGGTAGTCAGGACCAAGAGGATCAACAAAACAAGGATTCTGACCGATGTTACCATCTCCTCCTAGGTCTCCTGTCAAGCCCTGGATGCAAGTATAATTGACGTTGTTCGTTCCTCCGTGAATTTGCGCCGATTCGTCTTGGTTTGTACCACCCGTGTCAAGGTTACCCCACAGGATACAGTTAGACACCGTGGGGCTATCGTACACTTGACTACTATATATTCCACCTCCGGAGATGTGCGCAAAGTTTCCGGTAAGGGTACAGTTCATTATGCACGGATCACAGTGTTTGGAAGGGTAATAAACAGAGTTATTGTATATGGCACCCCCACATCCGCTGACACCATCCGCCGCATTGCAATTGAACAAGCAGTTGGTTAGTTTAGGACTGCTTGAGTAATAATTGTATACACCGCCGCCATTAGCAGCGCTATTGCTTCGAAAGACACATTCGGCAATAACCGGACTGCTTGAGTAGTTATACATTCCACCACCGTAGGTTCCTGCGTGGTTTTGAGTAAAAGTAGAGTTGCTTATCTCGAAGAAGTTGCAACCGTTGTTATAAATGCCACCGCCCTCTTGGCTGTTTGCCGAATTAGAGGTAAATTTACAAGAAATGATTGATGATTCTCCACTTTCAAGCCAAACAGCACCACCATCTTGACCGGCAGAGTTTTCGGTAAATTCGCATCCGGCTATGGACGAGATACCGTTATCAACATAAATACCTCCTCCATAGCGGCCTGCTGTATTTGTGTTAAATACACAATCAGTTAGGAATGGGTGGCTGTTATTTACGCAATAGATACCTCCTCCATCTCTGACCACCGAGTTTCTGATAAATGTGCAGGTGTTGAGTGTCGAACTGCCATAGTCGTTGTGAATTCCACCACCGCTCGTGTTTGAATAATTCTCAATGAAATTACAGTCAGTAAGAGTCGGAAAGCCGTTATTTGTATTAAATATACCACCGCCAGTGCCGGCCCAGTTATGGACGAAAGTGCAGCCGTTCAAGGTTGGTTTACTTTGAAAGTTTGTAATGTACATACCGCCGCCGGAGTTGTTTGCCGAGTTCTCGATGAACATGCAATTGTTTATGGTAGGACTAGAATTTTCTC
>JAOUFU010000042.1 GCA_029858035.1 Phycisphaerae bacterium | reverse complement strand
ATGCAGATAAAGCCAGCGGGGCATTTCTCGATTCGGTGATGGAGGATGCTCTTGATGAACTTAAGACGTTAGGGGCTGGAGCCAAGCGAGAGAGGAGAGAAAAATCCACAAAAAGTAAATGGCCAAGGATATTTGCTTATGCGGCATCCATAATTATTGTCTGCGGAGTAGTAATTGGTTTAACAATACCGAAGCTCCAGCGTGCGCGTGAACTAAGGAAACCCAGTTTTGCGCAAGCCATTCAAGCCAATGAAAAAGGGATTCCTGATAAAAAGAACTCGGTAAGATCCAGCCCCTTAAGCGTATCGAAAGAGATGGTACTGAGAGAGCATGAAGCTTCAAAAAAAGCTAATTTTGAAAATCACGCAGCCAGCAATCGTGTGACAGGGAGAACGGATTACCCGGCAGCATCCCCGCCGCCACCGGACAGATCGATAGAACTTTATAGTGACGTATCGAGGGGATCGGGATCTGATAGAAAATATATAGATGATATAAGGTCTGTAGAAGTTAAGAAAGAACATGAAGTTGCTTTCGGGGTGCGTATACCGGGAAAGACAGGTTCTATGATTGTTGCCTGCAAGCCGCCTGAGCGTGTTCCGGGCGGTTATCCGATGGCGCACGGTGGGACAACGCCGCCAAACGGTGAAGATGTTGACGCGATGTTCTTTAAGAATTACGGCGTTAATCCATTTGTCGATACCGAGGATGACCATCTGTCCACTTTCGCGACGGATGTCGATACGGGCAGCTATACGATTGTCCGGCGGTATCTGCATGATGGACATCTGCCGCCGGAAAAGGCGGTGAGGGTCGAGGAGTTTGTCAATTATTTCAAATACGGCTATGCCGCACCGCAAGAAGATACATTTGCGGTTTACGCGGAAGCTGCACCATGGAGGTTCGGGACCGGCCGTAAGAACAGCTACCTGCTGCGGCTCGGGCTAAAGGGAAGGCAGGTTAGCGAGGAGAACCGCAAGCCGGCGATTTTAACCTTCGTAATCGATGTTTCGGGATCGATGAATCGAGAAAACCGGCTCGGTCTGGTGAAGCGGAGCCTTCGGATGCTGGTCGAGAGACTGAGGGAAGAGGACCAGATAGGTATTGCTGTTTATGGCAGCCGGGGCAGGAAAGTGATGGACCATCGTGGACTTTATGAAAAGGCCGAGATTCTTGCGGCAATCGAATCGCTTGGCGCCGGCGGCTCGACATTCGCCGAGGAAGGAATTCGCATCGGTTACGAAATGGCAGAAAATGCCTACAGAAGGGGATACATCAACCGGGTCATACTTTGCTCGGACGGCGTCGCTAACGTTGGACAGACCGGAGCCGATGATATTTTAGAGGTCATCAGGAAAAAGGCGGAAAAAGGGATTACGCTTTCGGCTGTCGGTTTCGGGATGGGCAATTATAACGATGTGCTTATGGAAAGACTTGGCGACAAGGGCGATGGGCACTACGTGTATATTGATACTATTGCCGAGGCAAGAAGGGTATTCGAGGACAACCTTACAGGTACCTTGCAGGTGATCGGCAGGGACGTCAAGGTACAGGTTGATTTTAATCCGGAGGTCGTGCGAAGCTACCGGCTGATAGGCTACGAGAACCGCGATGTACCTGATGAGAAGTTCCGCGACGACAAGTACGACGGCGGTGAAATAGGAGCGGGGCATTCGGTGACGGCCCTTTATGAATTGAAGTTGTGGCCCGGCAAGGAAGGTACTGTCGCGACCACTTACGTCCGCTATAAACATGCCGACACCAGCGCAGTGACCGAATTCAAAAGTCATATAGCTGTTGAAGATTTCGATAAAAATTTTGATGGTTCAAGCAGCGAGTTTAAGCTTGCCACGACTGTTGCCGAATTCGCTGAGATTCTTCGTAAAAGTTACTGGGCCAAAGGTGCAACACTCGATAGAGTCCTTGAACACGCTCATCAGCTCAGCAGGGAGTTCGAAGACGATGCTGACGTGATCGAACTTGTTGATTTGATATCGAAGGCCGAGCGGTTGATGAAGAAGGTGGAAGTTGAGCCCTACGAGGGTGGAGAGGGTGAAGAGGAAATCCTGCGGCGGTAGCCGTAAAATATTAGCGCGAAAGATTGGAAAGGCCTGTCTTGTGGCAGGCCTTTTTGTTTTGGAATGCTGATAGAGTTAAAATGTTATTTTGAATTCCAAGTATTGTGGGTCAATGGGGATTTCTTCGATTTGTGTATCTCTTATGTAGCCGGGAAAGGAGGCCTTTATTTCCCGGATGCAGTTGTCAATATTTGCATCAGGGCCCTGGGCGAGCATTTCCACAGTACCATCATGACAATTGCGGACGAAGCCGGTCAACTTATAGCGATTGGCTATGTGATAAGCGGTGAAGCGAAAGCCGACACCCTGGACCCGGCCGGTGAACACTATATGTTTGGCACTCTGGCTCATTTTCAATTGTATATTAAGCCAAGTCGGCTCTCTCTGCAAGTGTGCATTTTATCTGTAGGCAATACCCAAATAGATTAAGGTTCACTGAGAGCGAAAAGTCGAGTATAATCTTTTGTTTTGGGAAGTGCTTGTTAATTATGGAAAGAAGGACAGAAAAACAGATAGAAAGAGACGAGCAGATATATCAGCTTACCACGCTTGTTGCGGGTGATTTTTCGCTTCAGGAGGTGCTTGAAAAGCTTGCTGAGGCCGCAGTGAGGATAACCGGCGTGAAGGCATGTTCGATTCGTCTGCTGGACGAAGAGGCCGGCGACTTGAAGATGCGAAGTACATACGGTCTTAGCGAAGAATACCGTAACAAGGGTGTGGTTTCAAAAAATGATCCGGTAATCAAAGCTGCGTTTGCAGGTGAAGCGGTGGTTTTGGACGATATGCGTGTTGATGGGCGGGTGAAATATAAAGAGGCGACAATCAGGGAGGGACTCGTCAGCCAGCTTACGGTTGCAATGCAATTCAGGAGGAAGGCAATCGGAGTGCTTCGTCTTTACAGCCCAAAGCCCAAGCACTTTGACCAGGATGATGTTGGTGTTGCCCGGGCGGTTGCTTCACAGTGTGCTGCGGCGATAACAAATGCCAGGCTATACGCGGAAGCGATTGAAGGGGCGCGTATAGCCGAGCAGATGCGTTTGGCTGGAGTTGTTCAGCGAAGGATGATTCCAGAGAAGGCCCCGCAGATACCGGGCCTGGATATAGCGGCTGCTTATATTCCCTGTTTTGATGTCGGAGGTGACTTTTACGATTTTCTCCAGCTAAGTGAGAGCTGCCTTGCTTTGGCGATTGCTGATGTGATAGGCAAGGGTATTCCCGCTGCGATTATGATGGGATTGTTTCGTGGAGCCATGCGGGCTTATGCCGATACCGAGGGAAACCGCGAAGGCACGAAGGAGATTATCAATAAGCTTAATAAAATGACATGCGGCGAGTATAAAGATGGTGAGTTTGTCACGTTGTTTTTTGCAAAGATTGACGTTAAAAAAAGGACAGCAACATATTGCAATTGTGGACACGAGCCTGCGGTACTGATAAGAGGCGGGCAAATTACGGCATTGGAAAAAGGCGGACTTGTGCTTGGAGTTGAGCCACAAGCCGAATACGAAATAGAAACTGTCAAGCTAAAAGACGGCGATTGTTTGCTGTTTTATACCGACGGACTGATTGACGCAGCCGACTTTGACGGTGAGCTCTGGGGCAGGGAAAGGATGCTCGAAGCAGCGAAGAAGTTTGCTGAAGGTTCGGCGGAACAGGTGGTTAAAAATATCTTAGGGTATAGAAGGCGGTTTGTGGGACTTGCCAGTCAGCGTGATGATACAAGTATTATTGGTGTCAAAGTCGATAAGACGGCAAAACCGGAATTTATGAAGTAGATGAGTATGTGAGATGTCGAGTTTGGTTATTACAATCGATGGTCCTGCCGCCAGCGGCAAGAGCACTGTGGCCCGGCTTTTGGCTGAAAGACTCGGGGCGAGCTTCCTTGATACCGGTGCGATGTATCGGGCTGTTACGTTGGCTGCGATTGAGGCCGGTGTTGATATGAATGATGAGGACAAGCTGCCTGGTGTTTTGGATAACCGGAAGTTTCAGTTTGCCGTTAGAGAAGGCAAGATGGTTGTTTGCATCGATGGGCTTGATGTTACCGAGCAAATACGTAGTCAGGAAGTTACGGCCAATGCCCGGTATGTTGCATCGGCGGCGAAGCTGCGGGAAAAGTTAGTTGAAATGCAAAGGCAATTTGCGGCAAGAGAGAAAAAAATAGTTGTCGAGGGAAGAGACCAGGGCACGGTGGCATTTCCCGATGCCGGTGTAAAATTTTATCTTACCGCAGATGCGACCGAGAGAGCGAAGAGAAGGCAGATTGAACTGAGGGCCAGAGGCAGCAGTGAAAATCTTGATCAGATACAAAATGCCATAGAAGAAAGAGACAAAAGCGACGAGGACAGAGCAGTGGGACCTTTAAAGCCTGCTGAGGATGCCATTGTTATTGACACCACTGATTTGAGTATTGAAGAGGTTGTAGAAAAACTTTTGCGTTATGTGGAAGAAAGATGCCAGAAAAGAAACCAAAAATGAGGTGGTTCCGGTTTGCACGCTGGTGCTGCAAGGTTTTTTGCAATCTATTTTTTCGGATGCATATTTGCGGGGGTGAGAATGTCCCCGATAAAGGCGCTTTGGTGCTGGTCAGTAACCACCAGAGCTATCTTGACCCGGTTTTTTGCGGGATATATTTGAAAAGGCCTTTGTATTTTCTTGCCCGTGATTCGCTCTGGAAAAACAGGTTTTTCGGCCGGCTGATTTCTTCAGTTAATACTATATCGGTCAGGCAGGGCAAGTCGGATTTGTCTGCGATGAGGAAGGTCATCAGTAAACTCAAAGAAGGCTGGGGCGTTTGTCTTTTTCCGGAGGGTACGCGGACGAGCGACGGTAAGATTAGTTCTTTCAAGCCCGGCTTTGGCCTTCTATGCAGGCGGGGATGGGCGACAGTTGTGCCGGTTATGATTGACGGTGCCTTTGAGTGTTGGCCAAGACATAAGAAGATATTTTCACCCGGGCCGATTGAGGTGTGCTACGGCGAAGCGATACCGGCCGGCGAGGTCGCGAATATGAGTGACAGGGAACTGGCAGAACTGCTGACCGATACGCTGCGCCGGATGCAAACGGAAAACCGGACAAAGCAGGGCAAAGAGCCGTATAATTATTGATGATTTCGTTGTTGCTCGTATCTGTCGTATTGTGAAAATGAGGTTTTAACCTTCAAAAATGACGCTTGCCCCGTTAGAAATTCCAGGGCTGGTGCGAATATTTCTAACGGGGCTTGACTGCACGCGTCATTGAGGGTATCCTTGCTCTCCAATCGCTGATAACAGGGTGCGCTGCTGTATTTATTTCATTATTTCACGTTTGAGGGCAGATCCTGAAGTTAGATGGGGACAGCGAAAAGGTTTTTTAAAGAATCAGAAAATATAAAAAGGCGACAGTATTGAGTTTTGCAATATTCGTATTAAACGATTTAACATCATTTTTAAATAGTGGAGGACACTGAAATGGTCGAATCAGAAATAACTTCAATCACAGGCAAAAGCCGGGAGCAAATAACCCGTCGCAGGTTTATTGCCGGCGCCGGTGCTACGGCACTATCTTTTACAGTGATTAAATCCAAGCTTGTTCGCGGGACAGAAGCCAACTCAAAGGTCGATTTGGGTTTAATCGGCTGCGGCGGCAGGGGGACATGGATCGCCGAGCTGTTTGCGCAGCACGGCGGCTACAATGTTGTGGCCGTGGCAGACTATTTCCAGGACAGGGTCGATGGTTGCGGCGACAAACTGGGCGTGGACAATGCACGCCGTTATACCGGAATGTCAGGTTATCGCAAACTTCTGGATAAGGTGGACGCAGTGGCGATTGAGAGTCCCCCGTATTTTCATCCTCAGCAGGCCGCTGATGCTGTTGACGCCGGTTGTCATGTCTACGTTGCCAAGCCGCTTGCGGTGGATGTGCCCGGCTGTCACAGTATCGGTGACAGCGGCAGGAAAGCCACGGCCAAAAAGCGGTGTTTTCTTATTGATTTTCAGACCCGTGCCGACAAGTTTTATCTTGAGGCGCTTAAACGCGTCCGCGACAATGCCATTGGCCAGTTTGTATTTGGTGAGGCGATCTACCACGCGGGTTGTCCGTTCGGACGTATGTACGAGACGTGGCGGAAAGCCCCGGATGATTCGGAGAACCGTTTGCGGGCGTGGGGACTGGACAGGATACTATCCGGTGACATTATTACAGAGCAGAACATTCACACGCTCGATGTAATGAGCTGGATAATGGACCAGGAGCCGGTTTGGGCGGTGGGCACAGGCGGGAGAACAGTACGGCCCGTAGGCACTTGCTGGGACCATTTCGCGATTCTTTTTGAGTATCCGAATAATGTTGGTATTACGTTCAGTTCAAGGCAGATGGAAGGTCACGGTACACAGCCTGAAGGAATCAGGAATCGAATGTTCGGCTCGAAAGGTGTTCTCGAAACCGAATATGGTGGCCAGGTAATCATTCGCGGCGAGAACTTTTATCGCGGCGGCAGAAGCCCGGGGATATATAAAGAAGGTGCGGTTGCCAACATCGCGACGTTCCACAAGGACATTACCAGTAAGAACTTCGATAATCCAACGGTTTCGCCGAGCGTTCGCAGCAATCTTATTACAATACTCGGGCGCACCGCTTCCTACGAGAGGCGCAAGGTGACATGGAAAGAGATTGTTAGCAGCAAAGAGAAACTGGATGCAAACCTTAAAGGTTTGAAGGCATAAGTAAGGAAATTGAGCACAAAAGTATTTGGTTAGTTTTATGGAACGCTGTGTTGATTTTCGGTGTTTATGGAGGTATCGAAGTGAAATATTCACGTATGACCCGTCGTGAAATGATGTTCAACAGCGCCCGAGCAATTGCCGGGCTTGCACTGACTACTTCGTGTCGTTCTTTAGGTCCTTCTTTGGGCGGTCGTGGTTTCAAGATTGGCGTTTGCGACTGGACGATAGGCAAGAGGACTGATCCTGCTTCACTGGAGATGGCCAAGCGGCTGGAACTGGACGGTGTGCAGGTAGACTTTGGCAGTGGGGAAAATGACTTGCCTCTGTGTAATCCTGAGCTGCAAAAGAAATTTCTGGAGGCGGCAAAAAAACACGATGTTCAAATTGCATCGCTGGCCCTTGGAACCCTCAACAATGTTCCCTACAAGAGCGACCCACGTACCGAGCGATGGGTCTCCGAGAGCGTTGACGTCTGCAAGGCGATGGGTGTTAATGTTGTGCTCATGGCCTTTTTCGGGAAAGGCGACCTGCAAAGCGACGAGAAAGGAACCGACGTCGTTGTCGAGCGGCTCAAGAAGGTGGCTCCGAAAGCGGAGAAGGCCGGTGTTTTTCTCGGCATCGAATCCTGGCTCAGTGCCGAGCAGCATCTGGATATTATCAGGCGGGTCGGCTCGCCCGCCGTCAAGGTTTATTACGATGTGGCCAATTCGCATAAGGCCGGCTACGACATCTATGAGGAGATACGCCTGCTCGGTAAGCAAATCTGCGAGTTTCACGCCAAGGACTATGACGACCTCTACGGCAAGGGTACGATTGCTTTCGAGGAGGTCCGCCGGGCGATGGATGACATCGGCTATCGCGGATGGATAGTTATGGAAGGCGTGAAAATGCCGCTGGGATTAGAGGAGAGTATGCGGTATGATGCCAAGTACCTGCGCGGCGTCTTTCCGGCGAGAGTGTAATGTAGAGTCAAAAAGTTTACTGAGTGAGAAAAAGCAGCGGTCCGATAATTTGAGGTGCAGTGTTCTACAGGGTTATGAATCAAGGTGTCTATATCGATTCAGGATTGAAAAATTTCATCTTAATTGTCTACGGCAAGAATGCTTTTGAGATAATCCCTTGACTATTTGTGGGAAATTTATATAATTCTCGGCCATATTAAAAAATTTAAAAAAATGAACTTTTGTGTATGATTTATAGTAAATTACTGAGGTTTTTTTGACAACGAGATACTATAAGTCTTTTAACAGGTGGCAGATATGATAAGTGTGAAAGAATTGCGGCGAAGTTTTGGGCCACTCGTGGCTGTTGACGGCATATCATTCGATGTCGAAAAGGGGCAGGTATTGGGACTTCTTGGGCCCAACGGGGCGGGGAAGACAACGGCCATGAGAATGCTGGCATGTTTTCTGAAGCCAGACAGCGGGACAGCTACGGTGTGTGGATATGATGTTTTGAAAAACAGTGTCGAGGTCAGGCGGTTGCTTGGATATCTGGCAGAGAATTCACCGGCCTACAATGAGATGACTGTCGGAGGATTTTTAGAATTTGTTTGTGACGTCAGGCAGGTTAAAGGCAAGGATCGCAAGCAGGCGCTTGACCGTGTTGTTCCGATGTGCTCTATCGAGTCTGTGTACCACCAGACAATTGAGACATTGTCGAAGGGATATCGGCGGCGTGTGGGACTGGCCCAGGCATTAATTCACGATCCTGATGTGCTTATTCTTGATGAGCCAACCGATGGACTGGACCCCAATCAAAAGCATGAGGTGAGGGAGCTTATAAGCGGTATGGCCAAGGACAAGTGTATTATAGTATCCACTCACATTCTCGAAGAAGTTGAGGCCGTTTGCTCGAGGACAATAATTATTTCCAGGGGGCGAATACTGGTGGATTCAACGCCCAAGAAGTTGAAAGAGAAGTACAAGTGCAGTCTTGATGAAGTCTTTCGTAAGATTACGAAGACCAAGGTTGCTTAGGTTTCGTTTTTTCATTTAGGAAAATAATATGATATTTTCACAGGAGTACAGATATGCATAGCTTTTGGGCAGTATTCAAAAGGGAGCTAAAAAGCTATTTTACAACCCCTATTGCATACGTTTTTCTTGTAATTTTTCTTTTTTTCTCGGGTTACCTGACATTCAAGCAGGGCTTCTTTGAAATGCGGCAGGCAGACATGCGGGCGTTCTTCATGAATCTTCCGCTGCTGTTTGTTTTTATGGTACCGTCGGCGGCGATGCGTCTTTGGGCCGAGGAGCGCAGGGTCGGTTCGATCGAGCTGCTGTTTACTTTGCCGATTACAGTGACTCAGGCGGTCCTGGGCAAATTCTTTGCCGCGTGGCTTTTTCTTGCGATTGCATTGGTTTTAACGTTCCCCATGCCGATAACGGTTTGTTACCTTGGTGATCCTGATATCGGTTTAATAATTACCGGTTACCTGGGCAGCTTGTTGATGGCGGGTGGATTTCTTGCGATTGGATGTTTCTTTTCGGTGGTCAGTAAGAACCAGGTAATAAGTTTTGTTCTCTCAGTAGTTGCCTGTGCGGTTCTTGTTTTTGCAGGCAGACCGACAACGCTGAATTATCTTTCGACGTTCTTTCCTGCGGGCCTGGTATCAGCGATAGAGACAATGAGTTTCCAGACACATTTTGAGTCAATCCAGAAGGGGGTGCTGGAGTTTAAGGACCTCTCTTATTTTGTATTACTTATAGTTGGCTGGATTGCCGCCAGCAGTATTGTTTTAGATGAAAGGAAGGCGAGCTAATGAACCGGACAATAAGAGCAATTATAGGTGCGGTTTGTATTTTGTTGATTGCTTTCTGTGCGATAAGCATTTTTCAAAACATCGGCAAGTCGTGGAAGGCTGATGTCACCGACCAGAAGCTTTATACGCTTTCGGACGGGACCAAGGCGATTTTGTCCAAGCTTCATCAAAAGATTGTGATAAAGTTTTATTACGCGAAGACCGCGGCGCTGAAAGGGCCGGACCAGATTAAGTTTTTCAATAATTACTACGAGTTTGTTAAGTCGTTATTGGAAGAATACGTCGTGGCGGCAAAAGGTATGGTTGAGCTGCAGGTAATCGACCCAAGGCCTTTTTCCCAGGATGAGGTCGATGCATTGCAGTTCGGCTTGAAACGATTTTCTATAACGGAAGAAGAGAGCTTTTTCTTCGGATTAGTAGTACGGACGCCTTTTGGGATTGAGAAGGCCATACCGTTCTTTTCGCCGGACCGGCAGAATTTTGTCGAGTATGACATAAGCTATCTGATAGATACCGCCATTACCCGTCAGAAAAAGAGTATAGGCATAATGAGCTCGCTTCCTGTAATGGGCCAGGACATCAGCCCCTACATGGCCCAGATGATGCGGATGCAGAACCAGCGGCCGGAACCACCCTGGACTATCGTCGAGCAGTTGCGAAAGAAGTATGAAGTCAAAAGTGTTGCTACAGATGTTAATGAGATTACGGATGTTGATATCCTGCTGGTAATCCATCCTAAAGAGCTGCCGGAGCAGGCGTTGTTTGCGATAGACCAGTTTGTGCTAAAAGGCGGCAAGACGATTGTATGTGTTGACCCTTATAGTATGGTTGACAAGCCGGACCGAATGGCAATGCAAATGGGCAGGCCGCCTTCGCAGAGTTCGGACCTCAATGTGCTTTTGCGAAACTGGGGGCTTGAGATGCCGGCAAATACGTTCGCCGGAGACAAGGCTCTGGCGGGAATGGCACCGATGGGCGCTAATCGAAGAGCGGAGAAAGTCATTGGTTTCCTTAATCTTGTGCCGAGCTGCTTCAATAACGAGAATGTTATTACTGCCCAGCTTAACGAGGTGAATATATTGTTCGCCGGTGTGTTGAAAAAGGTTGATGTCCCGGATGAGAAGGAGTCCGGTGCCGAGATCCGGCGAACGCCGCTTTTGATGACGACCAATCGGGGTAATAGCTGGACGGTGAGCAGCCCATACGAGTTAATGATTATGGACCCGTCAAACCTCATGAGCAAATTTATAGATGGAGATGGTGTTAATCCGGTGCACATGGCTTATCTGGTTACGGGTCGTTTTAAGAGCAGTTTTCCCGACGGCATTGAGATTGAAGTCGATTCGAGCGAGGAGGGACCTTCGGAAGAAGGAAAGGACCCGAATGACAAGAAGAAAACCATAAGGCTGATTCCAGATTTAAAAGAGGCGAAAGAAGTCTGCGCCGTTGCCGTTTTTGCAGATGTTGATTTCATAAGCGATATGCTGGCATACAGGGATTTTTATGTTTTCGGCAAAGTTCCCAATGGTGACAATGCGGCTTTAATAATGAATACGATAGATGATTTGGGTGGCTCAAGTGATTTAATTTCAATCAGGTCGCGTGGGAACTTTAGACGTCCGTTTGTTGTTGTTGACAGGATCGAAACGGAGGCGGAAGCCGAAACAGCCAAGGAATTAACGGCAATTGAGGTGAAAATTGCGGGCTTCAACAGAGAGCTGCAATCTATTCTCGCCTCTGCCAAACAGGGTGAGGAAGAGGTTGTCGGCAGTTCGATAGTGCAGAAAAGACGTGAGCTTGAATTGGAGATACAACGGGCCAACAGCGAGAAGCGAGTGATCCAGATGAAAAGACGCGAACGTATTGATAGTTTAGGCGGAAAGCTACAGAGGGCTAATACGTTGATAGCGCCGGCAGTTATTTTGATAATTGCCATATTAGTGAGTGTCCGCCGTAGTATAAGGAAGAGACATTATATCAGCCACACAAGTGATGCTTGATTCGTATTCCGTGAAGCATTAAGCGAAACAGAAGAAGTGCTTTGTGGGATACGAACGAGGAGTCTTATAATGAGCAACAAAAACCTTGCAATATTGGGCATTGTCACGGTCTTGATGGTCATATGGGCGGTGATTCAGTCACGTGTTTCGAGCATGCCAAGGTCAGGTCCGGAAGCGCTGTCTTATCTTATCCCCGGACTTGACACGACTGATATAGGCAGCATTGTTTTAGGGACAGGTAAAGATGCGGTGACGATGAATCGCAGGGGAAGACAGTTTGTGATTGCTAACAAAGACAATTACCCGGCATCTATGAGCGAAATAAGCGAGCTGATAACTTCGTGCCTTGATATTAAGATAGCGGAGCTGTATACGGATGAGGCAGCATATCATGAGGACCTTGGTGTAACGGAGGAAAAGGCCGACAGCGTCATTAAGTTTTTGACGCCCGAGCCAAATTCAACGATACTTGCCGGTATTGTTGTGGGGAATGCTAAAGAGCTGGGCGAGGGTACATACGTAAGATTGATTTCAAGCGATAAGGCCTCGAGCGATAAGGTTTACGTGGCTTCAAATATGCCCCGGATTAAAAACCAGGCGATGGATTACATTGAGCAGGAGCTTATTTCAGTGAATCGCGATGATATAAACTCGGTAACAGTCAGTTTTCCAGGTGGTGATTATACGCTCAAACCAAAGGATGACAGCAAAGACATAGTGCTGGTAAATATTCCCGCAGGTAAAAAAGCCAAGAGCAGTGAATGTGACAGAGTTTTCGCCGCTTTGGCGAATCTGAGATTTGATGATGTCAGAGAAACATCTTCCGGCTTGACCTTCGACAGACGATATGTGTGTAAACTTAATGATTCGACTGTCTATACCCTGGAGATCGCTAAGAAAGATGATAAGACTTATGTGAGCTGTCTGGCGGAGTTTACGGGTGAAGTGCCCAAGAAGGACATGACCAAGGTTGAGTCGGAAGAGGTATTGAAGGAAAAGGAGGCCAAACTGCTTGCCTGGGACAAGGCACAGGAGTTCTCTGCGAAGCATAAAGGGTGGAAGTATGAAATCGCCGAATGGAAGGCGAAGGATCTGACGAAGGAGCTTTCAGAATTAGTAGAGGACCAGAAGAAACCTGAAGAGGTCAAAGTGCCTCAGGAGCCTAATTCGGTAAGTGAGAATCAACCGGTCGAGCCTAATTCAGTGCAGGAGAAATAGCGATTTATGTGAGATAAAAGACTTGACCCGCCAGAAAGCAGGCGGGTTAATCCGACAATCACACTGTTTTTTATGTCAGGTCCTGTTCAGTCTTTGTTTTCTCCCCTGGGATACCCTAGGTAAAGAACTTCATTTACCTTCATAGTTAATTCCACTTGTTCGTCTTCGCTCAGGGAAAGCTCGCTTTCTAACATGCCTATGTATTTGTCAATTTCCGAATCTTCTTCTCTTAACATCTCTATTTTTGTATTCTGGTTGTTAATCTCTTCATCCAGTTCTGCGAAATCCAGGTCCAGGTTAAATTTCTTGTCCAGAAAAGAAAGGATCGACTTTATTGCCTGGAAATCTTCGCCGGCTACCAGGTAAAAAGGTATTTGGGGCCAGAGACTGGCGCCGGGGATACCTTTGTTTTTTGCTACCCACAAGAGATAACTATTGATAGCAGGGGGCCCCTCCCAATTCAAATCCTGGAGCCCATAGCCTCGGTGCTTTTCCTGGATTTGGCGTTGATTAAAAACTGCCGATATTCGTCGCGGGTTGGTATGGGCAATGGGAGAAATAGTTCCACTGATAGTATACAGATCTTTTATTTTGCAATAACTTTGAGCTAAATCCACAATCGCGTTCAAGAATTTGTAACGCTCAAAATGAGGCTCACTGCCTTTAAATATCACCAGGTCATTTCTTTGGCTATAGTAAAATTTACTTTCCGGAAACTGCGCGATATTATTTTCAATCGCTACTCCTGCTAAAGAGAAAAAGCCCTCCGGCTCAATTTCACAAAAACTTTTACACTTTATCTTTTTATGTAGATACTCAATAACTTTCGGGCTTAGTTTGCCGCTGTCCTCTTCCCAGCCGACAATCAATGATGGATTTTCAAGCTTAGGACGCTCGGAGAATTTAAAAATGTTTTTCATCCTGCCGACCTCCTTCCCTGAAAAGTTCATCAAGATGTTTCATCATTTCATTTTGTTCCTCTTTGGTTATTGGTCCCGGCTCAGTTGGCCTGGCGTACCTTAATTTCTCAATTTCATCTCTTACTTGTGGAGGTATTGCCTCCGCCGTATAAAGGCTTTCCAAGAACTCTTCAATATTTTCCTCTACTGTTTTTACTAATTCGTCCAGTTGACTCAGGTCGAACTTAACATCCAGGATTTTAGTCAAAACCTCAAGAACAGATTTTGAGCCCCTGGGATAGGGCCAGGGAGCTCCCTGGAGATAATAAGGTATTTCGCCCATTAAACAAATGGCGTCTAAACCTCTCTTTTTAGCTACTCCCAGCAGAAGGCCATTTAGACCAGCGATAGTGCCCTGGCTACTTCTTCCTTCAATTCCTGACATCAGAATAGTGTTTTCATATTTCTGTATTTCCTCTATTAAGCTCTGCCTATTAGGCACCGCCCAAACTCGTGGTTTTACAGTGTGGTGAATTTGAGTTACGGCTGCTCCGGAAGTATAGACTCTCCTGCAGCCAAATTTTTCCGCTACATCCAATACTAAATTAGCTATTTTGTATGCCTTTTTTCCTTCAGCATATCTTATTCTTCCTTCGGCCGGCTGCTCCTGGCCAATGAAAAATATCAGGTCCTGATTTCTAATTCGTTGGTAGTAAAATTTGCTGCCGGGAAACTCTAAATCTTTCAACAGACCTTTTTCGATTGTAACTTTTCGAGGATTAAAGAAATCCCATGGTTCAATCT
Organism: Phycisphaerae bacterium; assembly: GCA_029858035.1. GTDB lineage: Bacteria > Planctomycetota > Phycisphaerae > Sedimentisphaerales > Anaerobacaceae > CS2-K091. The sequence goes on along the minus strand of JAOUFU010000042.1, from coordinate 1,717 downwards.
CTCCGAATTCCTGAGCTTTTAACACTCCTCTTAAACTTTCTATCGCACTTATCCCGATATTTCCAATGCCCGGCCAACCACAGAACATAATAGGATTTTTAAGCTCGGGTTCTTTGTAAAATATGATTCCCACTATCCTGTTTCCTTTCTGAGCTTCTTTAGGATATATATACTCGATTAGAGAAAGAATAGTAATAGTAATTTCTGCTTTTCACGGTTTACTCGGATATTTTTAATACACCTGCTCCCCGGATTTTCCCCTGCCTGAGCAAAATCAGAGCCTTGTTTGCTTCTTCTAAATTAAACTCCCGAACCTGGGGGACAATCGGGATTTCGGCTGCCAAAGGGAGAAATTCTTCAGCATCGGCTCGTGTAATATTAGCTACACTTTTTATTTCCTTTTCCAACCACAGATGAGCCGGGTAATCCAATTTCAGCAGGATTTCTTTATCTGTTTCTTCCTTTCGGATTGCATTTATAACCAGCCGTCCTCCTTTTTCCAGGACTTTCATAGCCTGGACTACCGGGTTCCAAGCAGGTGTAAAATCAATTGCACAATTCAGCTTTTCCGGTGGAGTGTCTCCGGTTGCCCCAGTCCAGTCAGCGTCCAATTTTCCGGCCAAATCCTGATGTTCTTTCTGCTGTGGTCTTGTGAAGACAAAGACCTTACAGTTCGCATATTTGTATTTGGCTATTTGAATGACGATGTGAGCTGAGGCCCCAAAACCAAATAGACCAAGAATTTGACCGTCCCGGAGTCCGGTTAGTTTCAAGGCCCTGTAACCAATGGCCCCGGCACACAAGAGGGGGGCTGCTTCCGAGTCGGAAAATCTATCAGGAATCAAATAGGCAAACTCCTCAGAGACTACAGTGTATTCACTATAGCCGCCATTTGCATGACAGCCTGTACCCTGAAATTCAGCGCATAAATTTTCATTTCCCTCGCGGCAGAAATTGCATTTTCCACAGGCGGAATTTATCCAGGCAATGCCCACCCGATCTGCTAATTTAAATTTAGCAGCTTCAGGACCGAGGCTTTCCACTTTTCCGACAATCTCATGTCCCAAAATTATCGGCAGGCTCGGCTGAAGTCTTCCTTCAATTTCATCAAGCTCTGTGTGACAAATTCCACAGGCTGAAATTTTTACACGAATCTGCTTAGGACCAGGCTGAGGGGCAGGCAGCTCCTCCAGTTGTAAAGGTTCTTCTTCAATCGGTGCAACTTTCTTAAGTATCATTGCCTTCATTTGTCAGCTCTCCATCCGATTTCTTGCCTGCCATAGCTTTGCGGCGAGTCCTATCATGATAGCGGTGTCGTCAGTGTATCTTGTGGCGCTTGCTCCTAATGAATTCCCTCTTGCGGTGTCGACCAAGCTCCTAAAAGATTTTGATTTTAGGCTTTTCATTCCAAAACCAATGTTAATGTACAAAAATCAGGTTTTCAACGTTTTTCCCTGAGTGTGGTATATGTTTTGGTTACCTCAGCCTGCACCTGGTCAGGGGTAAGCAGATCAATCTGTCCGTTCACTCGCAATAGGTTGCAGCGTCCTTCATGGACGGCTTTTAGTTCGTACACTAATACATTTTGGCCTGGCATGTTCTCATTCTGGCCGGGGATATAAAGGTATTGCCCTCCATCCGGGACCGGACAACGCAATAGTTTTGAGTCAGCTCCCCAATCTACCAATGTTTTCAGCGAAGGTGGAAAACCCTCCTT
>JAOUFU010000449.1 GCA_029858035.1 Phycisphaerae bacterium | reverse complement strand
TTTGCCAGTATATTGTGGACCTGCTGAAAAACAAAGCCACCGCCGGGACTGAGAATCCTTACCTGTTCTTTGACGTTCTCGGCGACCTGTTGAGGTGTTCCGGTGGGCAGAATGTCCCTTGTATCGCAGCCGCCGCCCCAGAAAGTGATGTCTTTACCGAAGTCGGCCTTTAGCCGGGCGGCATCCATACCCGAACAGCTAATCTGAACCGGATTGATGGCATCAACACCGGCCTCGATTAAATCGGTCATCAGCTCTCGAACTCCGCCGCAGCAATGAAGCATGACCTTGACGTCGGCGAGCTGTTTTGCACGGTTCCAAAGCAGTTGGTGACGGGGCTTGAAAAACTCGCGATACATCTGGGGAGAAATAATTGGACCTGTCTGCATGCCAAGGTCATCGCCGAAAAGGATAATATCGATATATTCGCCGACGGCGGCCAGGAACTGCTCAAGATTAGCCAGATGAACCTCGACAAGCTTATCGAGGAAACGGTGAGCATGCTTTGGCTCGGCGGCCAGCATCATCATAAACCGGTCGTTGCGATAAAGGAACTGGCCGATTTCAAACAGATTCCCCCCGAAAAGACCGATAATAGCACGGTCTGTCTTTTCTCGCAGCCGTTTTGCACCTTCAGACAGTGCCCGGCTGTCAATTGGGCCGGGCGGGCTGGCCACCGAAGTCCACATAGACTCTTCGAGGGCGGCAGATACAGCCTCTAAATCGTCACCATCGAGAAAAGGATAGTACGTTTGTTCAAAATACAATACTCCTTCAGGCATGTGAGCCAGTACCCTGCCTGTTTTCGAGCGTATGACCCAGCGTCCATCGTCTTTTTCAAGCGGTGTCCATGAAGGCACAAAACATGGCGTGCCGTCGGGCAGTGTCCACGGTGACCAGGATCCCTCATCAAGGGCAAAGCCCCGGCCCAGCTCAATCGTATCTACGCCGAACCGGTCCAGCACATCCTCATCAACAACTGCCAATTGCTGAACGATATCATAAACACGAACAGCCTTGGGCGGCAGGCCGAGAAACTTTCGCAACTTGGGATATGCCATTGCCGCGATGCCTGAAGACCTGTGCCCGGAAAAGTCAATGGGTACACGATCTGGCTCACAATGGTTTAACGCTGTTAAAATCCGTTCTCGTGAGGTCATTTTTTCTTCCTATCTACCAAGTGGAACTCGCAAAGTAAGAATTTCGTACGCCGCCATTTCTACAGGCCCCGTTATTTTGGCGACCTGTTCTTCTGCCAGGTTGCTCAGCCATACAGTTTTGGGAGCCGGTTTTGGCCAGACAAGTCCGCCTTTTTCAGGCCGGTCGGCCGTATTAAAGAGCCGCACGATCCATGCCTTGCCGTCCTCACTTGGCTTGAAGGCCGTGACAATTACACAGGCAGGTTCGACACTTACAATAGAACGATGAGCCGGAGCATTTTCATCAACCGGTACGGCTATCAAAGGCTGGCTTTGCTCAACAGCAAATTTTGAGGCCTTTCCCGAATCGAACCCTCGGTGGGGCATAATCGAATACCGGAACGTCGTGGGGCCCTCCTGGCCGGCCTTGTAGTTGGTCTCCCAGTAGTTGTTCATCACGTAAGAATACAACGTAGTCGATGGCTCGAGCTTCTTAATCCACCCGACGCCGCCGCGGGGATCGTTGGTAATCGCGCCAACCTCGACCAGCGGTGCATCAACCGTCGCCCATGTAACGCCATAGTCCTTGTTGGACATATCGACCCATCGCTGGACGGTGAAATAATTTTTGCAGGCCCCGTCCAGTTGGTCAACTTCGGGCCGAACAACGGCCCACGGGGTGTCCATTCGCATAATACCTTTGGGTACATTGAAGGCAAAGGCCAGGTGCACCGCCTCCTGTTTGTAAATTTTCTGCTTGTCGATAATATTGATGATATCCACCCGGTCCATACCGGCGACAAGACGCACCTCGCGCGACAGCTTATTACAGCCCGGTGCATCGGATTCGACGAGCAGCGATACAACCAGCGGCCCTCGCTCCTTAACGCTGATTTTGACCGTACCGTTGCGCTTAGGGTCTTTCGGAGTTCTGCCGGCCACATAAAAATAATCGTTCAGCCCCAGCTTGCTTTTTCCGTTCACAAGATTTGCGGAGATACCTTTAAGTTTGAGGCTGGCGATTGCACCTGTCTTGTCGTCGACGGCAACTGTCAGCAAATCGTTTGATAGTATTGTTCCTTGCACTTCAGCCTTTTCGCGAATTACCGGCGTACCGGCACCAGATGTGCCAAGCGTATATCGCTCAGCACCGAGAGGTGGTACATTATCGGCAACAAAAGCCAATTCACCTGTAGATAGGTGTTGTGAGTGTACCCATTGACCGTCGATATCCTTGACCATTTCGCCAGCCAGATTCAATTCTTTCGGCAGTATGATCAGGTCCGTACGCGGCCAGGAGCAAGTATTGAATACATCAATGAACGATACTTTCTGTGACTTGCTTCGGCGCATTGCCAGCGCAGCGTTCAATAGTTTGCGCGACTGAGCGTCGGCTTCAAGTGCGAAGGTCTGCTTTATTTTCCACTGGGCCTTTGTGAAATCGCTTTCGGGCTGGCTGATGCTGCAGTGCGCACCCCACGTGTGCTCGTCATAAAGTATCACCTCACGCCAGGCCTTGTCGAAATCCTCGGCCGGGTACATGGCGGGATTAAGCATCGCCCACAGTGTCTCGGCCTGCACGAGACGCTCAGCCGCATCACGGTTCAACGAAGTCTCACGCGCGGATGAGCCCGCGCCGTCTTCCCAGTAAGGCGTGAAATCACCACGGGCTTTCGGTATCCGGTCGCCATACCGGCGCTCGAACTCACGACACATCTCGCCGGCGGTTGATACGACCAGCCTGGGATAAGCATATTTTTCGTTCCAGTTTTTCACGAAGTCACTGAGATCCGGGTCAGGAGGGCCGTTGTCGCCGCCAATTGAGTAGCGGACCTGAAGTATATCATAAGGATAATTTGATTCCTCCAAACGCTTGAGGTACTCGAAAAGCCTGCCCCCGTCCAGACGACCGGCGTGGAAAAGCGAGTACCCTTCGCCGGCAACCCAACAAAGAATTTCGTTTTTTCCCGAAGGTGATTCCCAGTAGAAAGGCTTGTCACCCCAGCTTGACAGCGTATATCCGATGCGATGGCCGCGGTTCGGTCCAACCGAGAAATATTTCACTCCGCTTTGGGCCAGTACGGGCACAATACCCCAGGTGTATCCGGGTACATCGGTAATCATAGCTGAGTTGATTTTAAAACCGTAACGCTGTCTCAGCTTCTGAGCGTAATCGACGAGCCGAATGAGCTCTTCCGGCCGGCACAGGGCCGTTAGCTCGTTGCCGTAAAGAGCATCCAGAGTAATCCAGCCTTTTTTGACTGCCTCGATGAATTGCTCCCGTTTTTCTTTCGAGGCGTGTTTCAGGTAACTGTCCACCGCCCAAAGCACCTCGACGTTCCATTTAAACTGCGAACCGGGTGGATAATCTGCGCTCTTTCGCGCAAGCTCAATGACTTGTTCAAAGTATCCCCAATGCTTACGTTCCACTTCTGTTTGCACGTGCGTGTAACCGATGTCCACGTGGGAATGATGCAGCAGGTATATTTCCCACTTTCGGATTGGCTTGATGGTCACGGTTTTTTTGCCGATGGATTGGCCGGCAACCTTGACATCAACCTCGACAGAAGTCGGCTTGGTTACTTGCGGGGCAAATCCCTCGATCATCTTGTAGCCGGATTTAAGCAACTGTTTGACCGGTTCGGATCCCTTTACAGTGACTGTGGCCTCAACCGGCTCACCGAGATGCAGTAAAGAGGCCATAACCGGCTGGTACAGCTCCCCATTGCGTTCA
>JAOUFU010000448.1 GCA_029858035.1 Phycisphaerae bacterium | reverse complement strand
ATTTGCGGATGTCTTTGACTTCTAATATTTCCCCTGTTTGCACATCTATTAAAAACTTCCAATCACCAAAAGCAACGCCCTGACATGAAATCAATATATCATACACCATTATCCATCCGTTACCACCACGTGAACATGTGATTTTCCTTTCTATTTTAGGATTGCCAGGGTAATCCATGATATCTTTATCACTTATTGACAAGTATTCTTTTGCCAACTCTAGCGCTTGCTCACGAGTAAGCCCAGCTTTGCCTTTTGGCAGCTCAACTTTCGGATGGTAATTACCTAAATACATTACTACTTTACTTGAGGCGCTATCAATGCTTATTACTATGTGTGAATTGTTAATGGTGTATCCACCGACTGTTTGACGAAAATGAACATGGTAAGTTCCTAAACCTCTCGTAGTACGCACATACTCTATATCTGTAAGGGTCGAATCAAACTCCAGAGTATCTGCAAAAGTCTCTATGAATTCCTCTGCTTTTTTTCTTGGCGTGCCTGCAAAAGGCCCTTTATCAACACCATACCAAGCAATCAACCTACCAGTCTCAACACTTATTCTCTTATTATCTTCAATATATGTTGATTCTGAGGGCACAAAATATTTTTCTAATTCCAACGGCCTTCTGTTGGGCTTCACCAAAGCCTGTGCAGTTGTAGCACAAAGAATACTTGTCAGAACAAATAATATACTACGTGTCATCTTTCCTCCTTATCTACTAAATAGTATTACTTTTTTTACTCCTGGCTCACACATTTCTATTTCGTAGCTAATGAAATAAACACCAGGTGGAGCACTATTACCATCACTCGCTGTTCCGTCCCAATGGTATTGGTATACCCCAGGGATCATGTCTTGGACATCGACTGCCCATATCAGACGACCTACAACATCGAAGCATCGCAACCTAATTGTGCCTGAGTATTTTACCATAATCGTAATATTACATTCATCAACAAAAGGGTTAGGCCAGCATTTGATGCCCCTACTTTCTAGAGTACCATCAGAGCCAGACAAACAAAGAAGATATTTACCCTTCGCTGCTATAAGATTCCCCTCGTAGATGATAGGCCAAGCCCAACAGAGGTAACCATCGTACTGGGTTAATTCCTCATCGTCGTATATTAAAATACCGTTATCGCAGTTCAGGGCGAAAACCTTTTTTGTGTTAGTAAGCCAGAATAGCCCGTTCGCTGTTCTTACACCACCACAGCTACCCACTCCTTCTGAAGTATCAAACTCAACACTCCACCATGGTTGGCCCGTACTCTCGACACAAGCCTCTGATACCGTGAACGGTGATTCTGAATAGGAACAATAAATTGATCCATTGTCAAAAGCAATGCCGCTACGAATGCCTTTTCTGGAAGCTACCCTCGCCCATTTTGGACTTCCGTCTGACTTTCTCAAACACATTAACGAATCCCAAGTGTAGAAGATCAACAGTGAATCAGTAACCGTGATTGGTGACATAACCCAATTGGACGTCATTTTCTGCCAGATAGTCATGCCACTAGGTATGTCTATCGCTTGTACAACGCAATTCCTGCCTCCAACGTAAGCGTAGTTTGCATCAGCTGAGGGAGGATTCTCTTGTACACTCGTTGTATCAGAAAATACTCTCTCCCACTTCAAAGAACCACTGTAGGTGTAGTTACGTAGTTTGTTAAAGGTGGTCACAATGACAAAAGAATCAACAAAAACAGGAGAATATTCAACAGTCCAAAAGAAGTCAGACCATTTCACTTCGCCGCTTCTTGCATCCAAACAGAAAAAAGTAGGTTGTACTAAGCTGGGTTCGAATGACGTTCCCACGAACAGCAATGTATCCATTAACATTGCCGTCCAGACATTACTAGTCAAAGTCTTATGCCACACAATATGCCCCGATTCAAGCGATATTGAAGTGATATCACCCAAACCATCCCCTACATATAGCATATCCTCCCCAGCTGCACCGGACATCATGACAAAGTCATTATAAGTAATTGAATAAACCCATTTCATCTCCAGAGGTGCCACCAATGCAAGAGGATAGTTGGCGGTACGTTCTGCATCATATCGGAACGTTGGCCACCACGTATCGCTCTGATCTTGTATGGTATAATTATCTCTGATCGCAAGAGTGTCGTGCCTCATATGAAAGAATGTGTTTACCGTGCTGGGCATTCTCAATATAATGTCATCCTCAAATTTCTTATGTCGATTTCTGGCGGTTACTTTTAACCAACCATCGCGCCAGTACTCTGCTTGAAATACCCAGGTAAACGATGTTTGTTGCCCCCGTAATATAGTCGAAAAATGAAAATCGGCGATTTTATGCCATTTTTCCCCATCTGGTGAGAAACAATATTCTAATTCACTGACTTCTTCACTTTCTCCGATTATTACTCTAAATGTGATAAGTGCAGCGTTACCATCTCTGGCCATCTGTGTCGTACCACTTACACAAAGACTAAACAGCAAGAACAAGGTCATATCTATTCCTTAGAGTTCTGCTGCCATCAATCGATCAGAAGATTCAAGTGACAATTACTCGTGGGTACATAAAACATACACATTTTCATCTTTCCTTTGATTATAAATAATACATTATATTTGTCAAGATATATTTCATCATGTGCCTTTTGCATTCAAAGTACCCCTCATCGATTCAGTTTGAGCACAGGTAATTCCGGTGAAATGATTTTTCCACTTTCGTTGCAATACGTGCCAAGGACAATTTTACATTCAAAGCAAATGAAACAATACTTTTTGTCAGTATTCAGACACCCGTAGAATCTCCCATCTTAAGGTAACATTGCGCATTAGATATCTATAAAAATAACATCGTCCATGCACAATTCAATCTTCCCGATCCCAGCGACTTCATTTCAATGAACTGTTTGTAGAAAAACCGAAACAGAAACAACCTGGAATACTTATGATGTTAGGTTCCATTCGCGTATGCCTAGATGATGTTGATAGACTTGACTTTGACAGGAATAAAGACATCAAGTAATCCCCTCAGGAGACAAGCTTTGCAGATACCGCGCAAACGGAACAACTAGGAATCTCGAGGACAAGGACAGAGGTAGAATCCCTAATTTGCCGTATGGCTCCCTACCAAGAAAGACTATCCTACCTGTATGTCTGCAGGACAGATGTCTGTGCGAACAGCTTGAAAAATTGAATGAGGAGTCGGTTTACGCCGACCCCTCGCCTTGTGCCATTTTTGTGCCATCTCGGCACCAAAACATATGGTACTAGACAGAATTCACAGCAATGGACAGAAAGGTGCAAAACATTGCCTGGCTTGACTTTGTGCGATTTAAGTCAGTATTTCAGAAGATGTGAAAAATACCTGAATCGCATTCGAAGTCCGTCGCTCTATCCAGTTGAGCTACAGGCGCAACGCTGGTAGCAGGTAACGAATATCAGTAGAATTATAGCGGATTTCTTCGTAACGTCAACGGATGACTTGGTAACTCAATGCCCCGGCGGATAAATCGCCATATGAATCTACCATCTGTATTTTCTAACAGGGACTTTCTTGCTTGACAAACAGCATAATAGAAGTAGCATTATCTGAGGCTATTTACTTGAGCTCGTTATGTTTTCGAAGGTATACAGGGAGGAAATAATGCATTATAAAATGAAGTATGTGTTGCAATGGCTAATTATTCTATTCAATATTCCTTTGCTGGTATCAGCCCAATGGCTTGAGACGACGATTGCAGTGGGAAATTCCCCTATTGCGTTAGTCTATAACACCACTAATAACAGAATCTACTGCGCAAACTATGGAAGCGATAATGTGACCGTGATCGATGGGGCAACCAACAGCGTGATCACGACCATCACGGCCGGTGATCATCCTCTGGCCTTAGCCTAT
>JAOUFU010000447.1 GCA_029858035.1 Phycisphaerae bacterium | reverse complement strand
CAATGGCCCGGCGTGGTCCGGGAAATTCGAGCCGGCAGCGTTGCCGCCCTTGCAGGCCTCAATCCACTCCTCGGAATGTCCGGGTGAGCGAGGCAAAAGCTTTGGTGGTTTTTCGTATTCTTTCATCCTCGCCTCCGGTATCAACCTCCCGCCCAACATCTTGCCTTTGTCACCAATAAACAATGCACCGTTTGTGCCTATCTGCCGGTCGTTTTCCAGTTCATCCGGTCGGGGAGGTCTCATCCCCCCGTCATACCAGCTCAACTTAACCGGAGGCATATCACCACGAGCAGGGAACTGATAATTGACCACCGAAGCCACGGGATATGTCTCCTTATTTACTAAGGTTGCTGTAGCCTCAACACTGGTTGGAGCTCCCAGCTTCAAGGCCTTAAAAACCGGGGACAGGGCATGACAGCCGATATCGCCCAGCGCTCCGGTGCCAAAATCCCACCAGCCACGCCAGTTAAACGGCAGATACGCGGGATGATAAGGTCGCCATGGCGCCGGGCCAAGCCAAAGGTCCCAGTCCAGCGTTTCCGGCACGGGCGGCGTTTCTTTCGGACGTTCAACACCCTGAGGCCAATATACAGCATTAAGTCCATTTAAGGGCCTATCGGTCCAAACATGAACTTCCCGCACAGGACCAATCGCACCATCCCAGATATATTCACATAACAGACGCGGCCCTTCCTCTGCCTGACCCTGGTTTCCCATTTGTGTTGCGACCTTGTGCTTGCGAGCTGCTTCAGCAACTTTGCGGGCCTCGTATACCGAGTGGGTCAATGGTTTTTCACAGTATACATGTTTGCCCCGATTGATCGCCGCTATAGACGCTACCGCGTGCACGTGGTCAGGCGTGGCAACCGTAACGGCATCGATATTTTTTTCCTCCTTATCCAGCATCTTGCGGAAATCTCGGTATTGCCTGGCTTTGGGGTAGCGTCTGAATGTACCTGCGGCGTGCTTCCAATCCACATCACAGAGAGCAACAATGTTTTGACTTTCCACACTGGAAAGAACACCTGACCCTCGTCCCGCGATGCCGATGCCGGCTATATTGAGCTTTTCGCTCGGGGGGACATGACCTGCGCCTCCGAGCACATGTCTCGGGACAATTGTAAACGCCGCCGCTGTCGCAGCAGCACCAATAAAATCACGACGTGAGATTTTTTTCTTTTCCACAACTCAACTCCTAATATTCGCTAAATGCTGAAGTTTTATAGATATCCTGTTCCTTTTAAGCTAAGGCTGTCACAAAGTCCACCCTTTACGATATTCCCGGCGGATGTATTGATTGGCCTCCGGCATATTGGTAATCCTCATGTTCGGCCCGTCATAATATAGCTTAAGGCCCTTTTCATATAACTGCTGGCCCATACGAACGGCAATATTTCCAAGCAGAACAACTTCGGCCATCGGACCTGAGACCTCGAAATTGGACCCGGCCGGAGAACCTCCTTTACAGGCCAATAGCCACTCTCTATGATGACCGGGTGACCGGGGCAGAGTTTTCGGAGGGGATTTGTATTCTTTCATCCTTGCTTCAGGTATCAGCCTGTGACCAAGCATCTTACCTTTGTCACCTACATAGAGATTATCATCAGGGCCTCCAAACCGGCGACCGTCTTCAAGCTCAGCAGGCCGGAGGGGCATCAGTCCTCCGTCATACCAGGTCAGCTTAACAGAAGGCATGTCACCCCGGGCGCCGAACTCATAACGAACAATAGATGCCAGGGGCGCAGTTTCAGAATTGACTCCGCTCGTGCAGGCCTCAACACTCGTCGGGTACCCCAGCTTCAGGGCCCTGAAAATCGGGGCGAACTGATGGCATCCAATATCACCTAAAACACCGGTTCCGAAATCCCACCAGCCACGCCAGCTAAAAGGCAGATAACATGGATGATAAGGCCTTTCCGGTGCCGTACCAAGCCACAGGTCCCAGCTAAGTCCATCAGGAACCGGAGGTGTCTCTTTTGGCCTGTCCAGGCCGCGAGGGGAGATTGGTCTGTTACACCAGGAGTGCACCTCTCGCACCGGGCCGATTGCGCCATCCCAGATAAACTCACAAACCAGCCGGGTCTCGGGGGCCGCCTGCCCCTGGTTTCCCAGCTGCGTCGCAACCTTGGCCTCCCGTGCCGCTTCCGTAACCTTACGGACCTCGTATATATCGTGTGCCAGCGGCTTTTCACAATATACATGCTTTCCCATCTTGATTGCCATCATAGTAGCTACGGCATGAGTGTGGTCCGGTGTGGCTACAACTACCGCATCGATATTCTTGTCTTCTTTATCCAGCATCTTGCGGAAATCACGGTATTGCCTGGCATTGGGATACTGCTTAAATGTACCTGCCGCGCTCCTCCAATCCACATCGCACAGAGCAACGATATTCTCACTGCTGACTTCTCCGATGTCACCGGCCCCGCGACCGCCCACGCCAATACCGGCTATATTGAGCTTGTCGCTCGGAGAGGTATTACCGGCGCCTCCCAAAACGTGACGAGGCACTATTGTAAACGCAGCCGCTGCCGCTGCACTGCTAATAAAACGACGGCGAGACCATCCCGTACCCTGGCTTTCCTGCTGTCCGTTCGTACGTTCTTTATTCCGCCCGTTAGCGGTTCTTTTATGGCCTTTCATAAGAGTAGTCCTCTCATATCAAGTTATTTGGGCTTCAGAACCTAAACAAATTCTGATATGCCGACGGAAACTTATATTTCCCATCCTTTACGGTACGACTTATTGATGTACTTGTCAGCCTCGGGCGCATTAGTTGCCCTCATTTTTCTGGCATCCCACTCGATCCTTCTGCCCAGCCGGACCGCCAGGTTGCCTACCAGCAGTGATTCGGTAAACGGACCGGAGTACTCGAAGCCGGCCAAAGCACCCTTTGGATTATTGTCCTTGCAGGCCTGGATCCATTCCTTGTGATGGCCGATGGAGCGATTCAATGTCTTCGCAGGCCGTTTGTATTCCTTCATTTTGGTTTCGGGAATAAGCCTCGGGGGACCGGACCAGCCGTCGCAAAGAATCTTACCCTTGTCGCCAACGAACATTATACCGTTACTACCCATATCGCGGCCTTCTTCCAGTTCCGGCGGACGAGGCGGTTTCTTGCCGCCATCGTACCATACCATCTTAACTGGCGGACGCTCGCCGCGAGCGGGGAAATAGTATGTGATAATCTGCCACTTGGGAAATGTCTCATCATTGACAGGACTGGTTTCAGCCTCGGCAGCAATGGGCGCCTTAAGATCAAGGCAGAAAAACGCCGGGTCGGCATTATGCACCGCCATATCGCCCATAGCACCGCAGCCATAATCCCACCAGCCGCGCCAGTTAAAGGGTGCGTAAGCTTTATTATACGGCCGCCACGGTGCGGGGCCAAGCCACAGGTCCCAATCCAGCGACTCCGGAACCGGCTGCGTGTCCTCGGGCCGGCCGATGCCCTGTGGCCAGATTGGCCGGTCCGACCATACGTGCGCCTCACGGACCGTTCCGATTGCACCGTCCTGGATGAACTCGTACGTCAAACGCAGACCTTCGCCGGCATGTCCCTGCTGACCCATCTGAGTCACAACCTTCATCTGTCGGGCCACCCTCGTCATCTCACGGGCCTCGAATATCGTATGCGCCATCGGCTTCTCAACATAGACGTGCTTTCCCAGCTTCATCGCCCTAATCACTGCCGGCGCGTGATTATGGTCCGGAGTAGCTACGACCACGGCATCGATGTTCTTTTCTTCCTTATCCAGCATCTTGCGGTAATCTTTGTATTTCTTTGCCTTCTGAAATCGGTTGAAGGTACCGCCCGCACGCTCCTGATCAACATCACACAAGGCAACAATATTTTCGCTGCTGACGTTTTCAATGTCA
>JAOUFU010000445.1 GCA_029858035.1 Phycisphaerae bacterium | reverse complement strand
TAGTATATGTTAAATAACAGCCAATCGGGCTGAGCCTATATTTGAGGTTATGTCCTTTTAAATTAATGTTTTTTTCGGAGATTAGAAAATGAAGATAATCACAAATATACTGCTTCTGGTTCTCGCGTTCACGTTCACAGCCTGTGAACAGCAACCTGCGAAAATTCATGTAAGGGAGGGAATAAGAAGCGATGATCTTGCCAGTAATATCGTAACCCGTCCCGTAGCCCATGCCTTTAGCGTGCTGATAGGCGAAGGCATCGAAATCGATGATGCCATTCTCATGAAAAACGATTCCGGATTTCTTGAGCTTAATATCAACGGACACAACCGCTCATACAATACGAAGCGGTTCAGGTATAGAGTCGAATGGCTCGATGCAAATGGTATAATGATTCAAACCAAAACAAGCACGTGGCTGCCGGCCTCGGCGATGGGTAAATCCTCATTTAGCCTTAAGGCTGTCGCGCCAAGAGTGGAAGCTGTAGATTTCAGAATGGATACTAAAAAGTGGGAGTAAATTATGAGAACAAAAATAATTATCACATTAGCCGGCCTTTTACTGTCAGGCTGTGCCGCGGAAACTGTCAACATTGATGTTGTAAACGATGAAGGTAAAGCAGTTATGGAGCTGGACTATCGGGATTTTGCCCAGGCCGCCAGCGAAATGATTCAATCAATGATTAGTTCAGGCGCTCTTAAAAAGCCGGGCGGTGGAAGATATGTCATGACGACCGCCAGAGTTACAAACGATACCATGCAGCGAATCGACACCGACCAGCTGATGGCAAAGATCGAAGAAGAGCTTATGAACAGTGGACAGGTTGTAATGACCTCAGCAGTAGGCGGCAAGGGCGCTCCGGACGAAATGATTTACGATATGAGAGATATCAGAGACTCAGCAACGGGAGACGAATTCAAACAGGAAACCCTTGCAGGCAAAAGAACGTTAATTGCACCTGAGCTGAGCATCGCCGGGAAAATCTTCCAGAGAAACATTCGTTACGACAGGAACCGCCAGCAGGTTGAATATTATTTCCAGCTTATGGTAACAGACTTAACGACCGGCCTGAGATTCTGGCAGAAAGAGTCTATTATCGGCAAACGGGGAAGCAACAGGTCCGTAGCGTGGTAACAGCATAAATTTGTTATATTGTCCGATATTAAAGTGGGATTAAAAATGAAAAAGACATACATTCTCCTGCTTGTGGTGGCATTGGTCTGCCCTAAAGCATTTTCCGCCGCTAAAACTATAGTTCGCCAAACAAAAGGCCGGGGCATAACCAGAGAACAGGCAATCCAGAAAGCGTTGTATCAGGCCGTCGCTCAGGCCAAAGGTATTGCAGTCAGTTCGGGAAGGTACGAATTCGGCTTTGAGTCCGCCGGGGTGGGCATTGACACAAAAGACACGGGCAAAACCATCGAATTTGACTCCGTATCTGTCCAGGCTGGCGGTTCCACCCGGTTAACTGATATTGCAGGATGGGTCAAATCTTACGAAATTATTGATGAACAAAAAATCGATGATGGAACCTGCGAGGTCACGATTAAAGCCTGGGTTTACGATTACGAAGACCCTGAACAAACCAATAGGCTCAAGCTTGCAATAATGCCGATCCAGACACTCTATGACTCCTATCAATTCGGCAACTATGTTCCTTCCGGAGTTGAAATGTCTCTTAAGCTCTCCCAGCAACTAAGCGCTGCTGTTACTCAGACAAATAAATTCGCTGTTTTAGACAGAGAGTATATCGCTGAATTTGCCCAGAACAGAAACATTCTTCTCTCTGACGATTCACCCCTTGAGGAAAAGGCCAGACTGGGACAGGTTCTCGGTGCCGATTATATGATTGTAGGAACCGTATCCAACGCAGGACTCCAAATAAAAGAAAAAACATCCGGAGCTATCGGCCGTCCAATCAGAGAGTACGAAGTTGATTACGTTTTTGACTATCGCTTGATAGTTGCTCCTACAAGGCAGGTCAGATTGGCCGACACCGTTAACATTGCCCTTGAAGAAGACCAGGTCAGAGTGCTCGTTAAAAAATGGGAGCCTGACGACCTGGATTACAGGGAAATGGTTGACAACCTTACAACCAAAGTTGCCAGGCAGGTTGTCGATAATATTATCGACAGACTCTACCCGATACGCATCGCAGGCAAAAATATGGAAGGGCAGGTTATTATCAACCAGGGCGGTAAAAGAATCTCTAAAGGTTCTGTCTTGGAAGTCTTCATTCAGGGCAAAGAAATAATTGACTTTGATACGAAAGAATCATTAGGCAAAACGGAGATTCTCATAGCAACAATAACGATTGAAAAAGTAACACCGACAATCTCATACGCAAGGCTTGTAAAAGGCGACTTCGATAAGATTTCCGAGGGCCTGATTTGCAGGCTAAAAAAGGTTGAAGCTAAGAAGCCGGAAGGTCCTAAGAGCAGTATCAAGAGAACTCCTCAAGGGGGAGTAAAACTGCCCTTTGACTAATACCCAGCCGATGATAAAAAAGCCTCGATGTTCTCTGTTGAGACACCGGGGGGCATTCCTCCGCCGGCGGACATAATAATCCGGCTCTTGTCCGCTACCGAATCGAGAGCGGCTTTTACACTGCTTTGAACCTTTCCGGGAGTACCTTCTGCGAGGACGTCCCGCGGGGGGATATTGCCGAGCAGGGTGACGGAATTGTTCGTCAATTTCTTCATTTGGGCCAGTGAGTGCTCGGAGCTGAAGTTGAAAAGATTGACTCCGATTTGCGGAAGATACGGCGCACAAACCAGACCGCCGGCATCATTGTGAAAGAATTTCACGGCCACATCAAGCGACTGAAAAATGCGGGTTAAATAAGGCAGGACGAATTGCCTGAAATCGTCTTCTCCAAGAAAGCCGACGATGTCATCGAGGATTAATATCCCGTCGATAGATGGAAACGTTTTGGCCTGAAGGTCAAGCCAGTCAATAATGAAGTCGGTAACGGTTTCAAGCAGTTTTTTGGCCTCTTCGGGATTCGCCCGGAAGGCTATAAGAAATTCCGTAGTGTCTGCAAGGAATGTGGCGATGTTCAAAGGCCCGCGCGAGACGGCAAACTTAATATCGTGACCTTCGCTCTCAATTTGACTCTGGTAGTGTTTTAGGCGGTTAAGGACCAATGGCAGCAGACCGTCCGTTAGTGGATCGGGTTTTTGGACCGAATGTACTTCCCGAATGTCCGTAATGATTTTTTCGGCGAAAGGCAGGCCGTCTTCAGACCAGCGACATTTTGAGCCAAAGGCGGACGGTTCCGTGCACATTCCGTATTCGGCCCAGAATCCCGGCAGAAACATAACATCCGGGAATTGTTGGACGGCCTTTAGGTTAGCTTCGAACCACATCTTCTCGCTGGAGAAATAGTCGAGGATGGACACGCCCGCCCAGTTTGGAAGCCAGGGGCTGTCGATGATGAATCCCACCGGCAGCGGGTCGAAGACTTCGCCGTTGATTACGGCCAGCAGTTTTTCCCATTGCTCGTGTGTCATGCCGTCAATCGCTTTGGACGGAGGAAATGCACGACGACGCACAGGCCGATAAAGCCGACCAGCAGTCCGATGCCGAGGTAGCGAAGTTTTGACCAGAGACTCCAGATGCTGCCGAAAGCCGCCGCGCCGGCCGCCAGTGCCATAAGGACATTCCAGAGGATGCGTTTGGCCCCGATGGGCATGTTCTCGCCGAGAAAGCTCTTCTGGTTCATCAGCAGGAAGAACGCAAAGTATGCGATAGGCAGCAGGACCATTGCAAAGACGGACGTTGGTATTGCCAGATATGGTGCAGCGTCATTCCAGAAAAAAGGTCCAAGGGCTCCGACCGAGACCATCAGGCTTCCGAATCTTTGGGTCCAGCCCCTCGGTGGC
>JAOUFU010000446.1 GCA_029858035.1 Phycisphaerae bacterium | reverse complement strand
ATGTGAAAGTAGCTATGAAACTGATTGCCAGAAAATCTCGATTAAAAGGAACAGTAACTATACCGGCTTCCAAGTCTCACACCATCCGGGCCGTTGCAATCGCCTCGTTGGCCGAGGGCGAAAGCATAATCCGTGAGCCGTTGGTATCGGGCGATACAGAAGCAGTGGTGGCCTGCTACCGAACATTAGGTGCTAAAATCAACACCTCCGATCCAAAACTCTGGAGGGTAATCGGCACAGGTGGTGAAATTGCCGCTCCGGCAGAAACCATTGACGTGGGTAATTCGGGGACAACGCTGCGTATCGCGATGGGTTCGGCGGCTTTGTCTGAAGCCGGCCAGGTGATAAGTTTCACGGGCGATGAACAAATTCAGAGCCGTCCTGTTGGGCCGTTGATGGAAGCCCTCAACAACCTGGGGGCAAAATGCAAATCCATCAAAAACAATGGCAAAGCGCCTGTTGATGTAACAGGAAAACTGGCAGGCGGGAAAACGACTGTTGCCTGTCATACAAGCCAATATCTTTCCAGCCTGCTGTTGTGTGCACCTTTAGCAATCAAAGATACGGAGATAGACGTTACTCTGCTCAACGAGCCTGGTTACGTGCAAATGACGCTTGATTGGCTCGATAGACAGGGTATCAAATACGAAAACCAGCAGATGCGCAAATTCAAAATCAAAGGCGGTCAAAGCTACAGGGCCTTTGATGCCACGGTCCCTGCGGATTTTTCCAGTGCCACGTTTTTTCTTTGTGCAGCCGCCATGGTGGCAGATGAAGTAACGTTGCTTGGACTGGATTTCTCAGATAGTCAGCCGGACAAAGCCGTGGTCGATTATCTAAAGGCGATGGGCGCCAATATCAGCATCGAAGCCAATTCAGTGACAATTCGAGCCGCCCCGCTCAAAGGTATCGAGATAGACATGAATCAAACCCCCGATGCCCTGCCGGCCATGGCTGTTACTGCCGCGTTCTCTGAGGGCCAAACCCGCCTTGTAAACGTCGCCCAGGCAAGAGGTAAGGAGACAGACCGAATTAAGTGCATGGCAGAAGAGCTGAAAAAAATGGCAGTAGATGTTGAAGAACTGCCCGACGGCCTTATAATAGAGGGGTGCAGACCCAAACCGGCTGAACTGCACGGCAGAAGCGACCACCGAATTGTGATGGGCCTGTCGTTGGCCGGCTTAATTTTAGATGGGAAATGCACAATAGATACTGCCGAGGCAGTAAGCGTTACTTTTCCTGATTATGTCGAATTGATGAAAAGTATCGGCGCAAATATGGAAATGAACTAATTGGAAAAAGGGATTTTCGTGGAGAATCAAAGATGATAGGTTGTCACATAGGACGTTTTTTTCAGGTAACGGTGGCCGGCGGCTCATACCAGGATGGCTTGACCGCCGTGGTGCAGGGTCATCCGCCGGGAATGCTGCTGTCGGAACAGGAAATTTACGGTGATTTACTCCTTAGAAAACCGGGTGCAGATGAATTGTCCAGTCCGCGTAAAGAGCCGGACCTGCCCATTATCTATAGCGGTCTAAACGCGGCCGACACTGTCGAAGATGCCGGGAATAAAAATCATACCAACGGAACGCCACTTTCGATTCTGATTCCCAACCTTGACCGCCACTTCATTCACATCAAGCAATATCAGGACACGAACCGTACGCCCCGCCCGGGTCATGCTTCTTATGCCTCTTTTATGAAATACGGTCCCGATGATGACGCAATCGGAGCGGGCATATTCAGCGGAAGATACACCTGTACCATCGTCGCCGCCGGATATGTTGCAAAAAAGGTATTAAAAACATGCGGCATCGACGTATTCTCTTATGTGAAAGAGACTGCCGGCGTTCGCTGCCCGGATATTGCTCATGATTCCGCCTTGAAGTACACCGACAACTACAAACAAATGCGGCGTGACCTCGATCCATTTTATCAGGAAATTTATGCCAGGAACCGCATAACGATGGACATGCGATTTCTGGAAAAAGCAAAAATACTCGCAGAGATCGAACAGGAGATAGACGCGATACGCGAGAAGGCCCCTAAAATCGAGTCGAAAGCGGTCCAGGAAAAATATAACGTACATCCCATTCTTAACTGCCCGGATATTGACACAGCCAATGCGATGGTCGATGCCTGTAATAAAATCTCCGCGACGGGCGACTCAGCCGGCGGCGTAGTCGAAGTAGTGGTAACGGGTGTACCCACGGGTCTCGGCGAGCCGGTTTTCTATAAACTCGACGCTGAATTGGGCCGAATGCTCGGCATCGGCGCGGTTAAAGGCGTTGAGGTCGGAGCGGGATTTGCCGTAAAAGATATGACAGGATTCGAGAATAATGACCAGATGCGTTCGGAGGATGGAAAAGTCATTTTCGAATCAAACAATGCCGGCGGAATTACCGGCGGCCTTTCCACGGGCCAGCCCATTATAGTCAGACTGACCGTCAAGCCAACACCTACAATTGATAAGCCGCAGAAGACGATTGACAAGTACACCCTCGAGAATAAAGATCTTGCAGCTATCACGCGTCGTGACCCAACGATTGTGGCCCGAATATGGCCGGTTGCTGAGAACTATACTTCGATGGTAATACTTGACCACCTGCTCGCACACTACGGCTACCAGACGCTCAAGGACAAATGCGTTAATCTACTCGCTTAACAAAGACTAAAAAAGACCGGGTTTGGGAGTTTTTTTCCAAACCCGGCCTCTTTGCTTTTTATGATGTCAAGTGCCTTTTTGTCTATGCTTATGACCTGTTTACCTACTATGGGGGAAATCGATCAAGTGCCGGGTACCAGCCTGACCAGTCGGTCTCGTTTAGGTTGTCGGAGGCATCACGTGCTTTAACCCTAAACCAGTAGCCAAGTCCGCTGCCTCCTAACTGGACCGTATATGTTCGGCGATCATCTATATTTGGATAAAGAGCCACGGTTCTCCAGCCGCTATCGAAGCTGCTGTACTCGCATTGGAAGTAATACTCAACTTCCGCCGGGGCGACTCCAGGCGGCGCCTGGTCCGTAGCTAATATCGCTCTCATTGTGGCCCCGTAATCGGTCAGGCCAAATGGATCAAAAATAACTTCTCGTGGCTCGCCAAGATAACCATTTGCATCGGTTTGGTCATCCCATAACATTGGGTTAGGCAATGGAGCCAGTGTATCCGGCGGGGGCGGAGTGGCCGTGCAGACCTGGGGCGACCAGAAGGTTTCGTTGGAATTGAGCGACTTATCCCTGGCCTTGACCCTGTAGCAATACGTAGTGTCTGGAACAAGATTGACGTCCGTATAATTGGGCTCGTCCTGCCATCCGCTGTCATGCCCACCCGGAGATCGGGCCTCGAAGTAATATTGTACGCCGCTTTCGTCGTAGACGATTTGGGATGTCATTGCAATTGAATTCGGTGAAACCGCCTGTATGAGGATTATAGCCGGCACCGGTGCAGGCGGTGTTGTGTCTCCCGTGCCGGTATAGGCGATGACCGACCATTCGGTTTCGTTACCTAATTCATCTTTGGCCTTTACCCTGTAGCCGTAAATATCGATGTCGAGTCCGGTGTCTTCATACGTCGTGCCGTCCTGCCAGCCGCTGTCGTGACCGTCGCCGTAGACGCACTGGAAGTAGTACTGGACGGGCCAGCTCCAGGCGTCAAAGGAAGTCTTGACGGTCATACTAATCGAGAACGGATAAGTCATAGACGTCAGATGAGGCACAATCTTCCACTGGCTCGGATTAGGCATCGGAGCATAGACATCCTGAACGAGCCAGCAGTCAACGAAGAAGGCCAGGTCATTCATGTCAACATAGGTGTCAAGTGTAAAGTCGGAACCCTCACAGGGGCCAATGTGGTTGAAACAACTCCCCTCAAGCCAGTTCGAAGCA
>JAOUFU010000041.1 GCA_029858035.1 Phycisphaerae bacterium | reverse complement strand
GTTCGGAGTATAAGGTATTGTCAATGTGTATAAGCTCACCAGCCTGGGCGCGGATAGCCTCGACGACCTTTTTGTGGCAGTGGCCTATTCCGCTGACGGCCCAGCCGGGGAACATATCCAGTATCTTGTTGCCGTCGGCGTCGAACATATAACAGCCCTGGCCTTTGACAATAACCCGGGGCAGGCGGGGATAGTTGCCGATAACGTATTTTTCAAACAAATCAATCGTTTCCTGTGTAGTCATAATTCACATCTCGTTGCTCGCAGACCAGTGTTCCGGGCCAGAGAGCGTCCCATAATATTCGTTATTCTTTAATTATTTGCGTCCCTATTCCTTTGTCGGTATATATTTCGAGCAGCAGCGAATGCTGTATTCGGCCGTCGATGATATGGGCCTTTTTGACGCCGGCGTCCAGGGCCGTTATGCAGGCATCGACCTTGGGGAGCATGGCGTCGTTAATTATCTTCGAATCAATCATATCCTTGATTTGTTCTTCGTCTGCGCTTGAGATTCTGCTTTCCGGGTCATTGAGGTCTTTGAGTATACCGTGGGTGTCACTAACGACGACGAGCTTTTCAGCAACTACTGCGGCGGCGACCTTTCCGGCGGCGCTGTCGGCGTTGACATTCAATTTACCGCCCGTCTTATCTTTGGCCACCGAAGCAATAACGGGAATCGTGCCGTCGGCACATAGCGTCTTTAACAACGGCGCATTTATCTCGACAACCTGGCCGACCAGGCCGAGGTCAAGTTTTCGTCCGTTTTCGCCGGCCAGCCTGATAGGCTCTGCGAACAGTACACAACTGCTCAGCGAGTGCAGGGCCATCGGGCGACAGCCCAGTTCAGTGAGTGTCTGGCACATGGGCGTATTTATTTTGTGCACGAGGGTATGTTCAGCAATGGTCAGGGTGCGCTGGTCTGTATATCGTCGGCCCTGGACCCAGACGGGCTCAAGGCCGGCTTCGTTCATGGCCTTCGTGATGGCCTTTCCTCCGCCGTGTACGATAATTGGCTGCATCCCGACGGTGGCCATGAAGGCGATGTCGGTCAGGAGCTTTTGTTGCAGAGCGGCATCTTCGAGGACGCTACCGCCGAGCTTTACGACCACGATTCGGCCCCGGAAACGGCGAATATACTCCATCGCCTCAATAAGCGCAGCAGCTTTTGCAATAGCTTCTTCCACTACATAATCCCTGAAAAAACGATAAAATGAAAAGGCAAGTTTATTATTAAGCGCTCAATTCGTCAAGTCATATTTCCCGCCGATCAGCGGCTGAGAGAAACGACGGCGGCCGAGTATGCGGGCATATTAAAGCGAACGGATGTGCCTTCGGTTTTCACTTCGGCCAGCACAGGGTGTATGCGATTTGGCTCGTCGAGTGTATTGCGTGCCCGCAAGGAATCGGCGGTGACCAGCTGTATCCCGGCCTTTCGGATTTTGAAGCCGGCTTTGATGTTCAGGACGACATCGATTGGCTCCTGCACCGGGTTTACGGCCTTGCAGTATAGCGTTTTTCCATTTTTCGATTTTGTTGCAACGACGTTTAGCGGCACGGTTTCTCCTGCCAGGTCAAGGCGCAGCGGTGCATAATTATCGCGCCATAATTTCATAACGACATAGTTGGGAGCTGGGAACCAAGTGCGGTTGTCGAAATTGATGAAGGCATTGTCCCACGAATTTGCCGATGTGTGGCGAAGGAAGAGGGCGGGGCCAGCCATGGTGAGGATATCGGAGCATCGCTCGAAGGCATTGAGGAGGCCGCCGCAATAGAGGCCCGTGCGCCAGTCGGTGCTCTGGGCGTTCCACTCGGAGACGTAGATTTTCAGGTCCGGGTTGCCGGATGCTTTTATGATGCCGCCGAGCTCACGGAAGAATTCCTCATAGTTGCGGGGACCATCAGCGAACCGGTCGGGGTTTTCGTAGTGATGGATGCTGATATAATCCAGGACGGCGGCGCATCGTTCGATGACGGTTCGGTTGTAGGGCATACCGTTTCGGTTGTTTCTTCCCATCCCGCCGCTGCCGCAGGCGAGCAGCTTGATAGAGGGGTCGACCTTCTTCATCAAGGGAGCGAGCCTGAGGACTTCTTCGGCGTATTGCGGGGCGGGTGTGTGCCAGGTTTCGTTGTCGATTTCCCAGAACTTTACGTTGTACGGTTTGCGGCTGCCGTTTTCAGCGCGGACTTTGCCCCATTCGGAGTCGGCGGTGCCGTTGCAGTATTCGATCCAGTCGAGGATATCCTGGGTGTAGTCGTGGGTATCGGCGTCGCTGTTCCAGGCTCTGGAACCGATGTTGACGACAATCAACGGCTCGGCGCCGACGGCACGGCACATCCCGACAAATTCGTCTGTGCCAAAGCTATAGACATCGAGGTCATCCCAGATTTCGCGTGGGTGAGGGAGGCGTTTGTGCTGTGGGCCGACGCCCTGTTTCCACTGATATGAAGAAGCGAAGCATCCGCCGGGCCATCGGATGACGGGGGGTTTTAGTTCGGCGATGGCCTTTAGCAGGTCGGGTCGAAAGCCGCCTTTGTTTGAGCCGGGGGTAAGGCTGACCTGGTCTATCCAGATCCGGCCTTTTGCCTTTGGGCCAATACAAATCGAGGCGTTATCAGAAGACCATTCCGGCTTCAGTGTGAAGCTATACCGGCACCATTCTGAAGAGGGGTGGCCGATTGATTTTTCGGTCTGCTGCCGGTTGTCGCCGACGAGGCGAACGATAATTCCCTCGGGCGCATCTCCTTTTAGCCAAACAGAGCCCTCATACGATTGGCTGGAACGTATGCAAAGGCCCTGCTGCAGTAATCCGCCACCTTCGTCGCCGGTCACAATTTTCTGGCAGACCTGGCTGTTTAGCGGGTCGGTGCGGTCGAGATAGACCTCTGCGGGGCCATAGGGTTGCCAGAATCTGGCGGCATTTCGGCGGGCCAGATTTTCAGGGATGCCTTCATATAGAATTTTGCCATCGAGTGATTTGACCTTGAGGTTTCGAAATACGGCCTGGGTCGCCCAGGTGCCGATGCCTACACACCCAGCGAGGTGTGCATCGGCGCCATCGGTGAAGTCGATTACTTTTTCGTCGTCGAGCCAGACTTTGAACTTCGGGCCTTCGCAGCGGATTTTTATCCTGTACCATTTGTCCCGGTCGATTTTGCCATCGACTACGGGGCCTACTGTTCCCCAGCGTCCCCGGCCCTTGCTGCCTCGCTCGATTGCGTGCCTGGCGTTGCCCCATCCGCCCAGATTGCACCAATAGAAATCTTCTTCGCTCTTTACCCGGAAGAGTATGAGAAATCCTTCCTGCCCGCCGGTTTTTTTGGCTTCGAGGGTGTATTCATAGTCCTGCCAGTTTGGGTCGCCGAAAGTGAGGCGCACGTTGGTTCCCATTCCTTCCTGTGCGATGTTATCGCCGGTGACGGCCCATTGCCCCATTTCGTTCTGCTCGAAACTTCGATTCCAGATCATTTCGCCCCAAAGGCCGCCGTTGACCGAGTGGAAGATGTGTTCGAGGAAATGGCCGTATATTTTGTTGTCAATCTCGGAAACTACGCGGTCCGGGTCAACGGTAAGTGTGACGCTGCGGGCAGGAGAAAAACCCGTGACTATGCAAACCAATAGCAGTGCGGTAAGATATGCTCTTTTCATAATAATTTCCTTAATCAATCCGGATTTCCATTTAACTTCATAAACAGTGCTTCTGTGCGTTTCAACACTGTTTTGAGGCACTCCTGTACACTTCAAGGTTAATAATACCAATATTTTGCCTCGATTTCAACAACTGTCCGACATCAGGACGTGGTTAAAATAAGCGGGGATTTTTGTCACTTTTTTTTAATTCCGGGGTCTATTATTGTGAGGCTATAATACGGATCAATTGAAGGATTTTGAGTGATGCAGAAGATGACAAATGAAGCTGAATTATTGCAGGCAAGCCTGGCCGGCAGCAGGGAGGCGTTTGGGTCTATTATTGAACAGTATCAGTCCCTGATTTGCGGGATTACCTACAGCGCTATGGGGGATGTGAGCAAGAGCGAAGAGCTGGCCCAGGAGACGTTTATCAGGGCGTGGAAGGGTTTGGCAGGATTAAAGGAGGCAGGAAAGTTTCGGGGCTGGCTTTGTACGATTGCACGGAATGTGGTTAGGACATCAATCAAGAGAAGGGGGCAGGATGCAATAGATGCTGCCGGGCCACTTGAGGGTGCGGAGAAAATCCAATCAGCAGAGGCTGGGCCTGTTGAGCGGGTGATAAGTAAAGAACAGCAGGCTTTAGTGTGGAGTGCCCTGCAAAGAATTCCAGATAATTATCGCGAGCCGATAGTGCTATTTTATCGCCAGAAGCAATCGATAAATCAGGTAGCATCGGGGCTTGGGGTGTCTGAGGATGCGGTGAGGCAGCGACTTTCGCGGGGTCGCAAGATGCTCAAGGCTGAGATTGCGACGGTTGTGGAAGAGGTGCTTGGGCGGACGCGGCCAGGCAAGGTGTTTACCGTGGCGGTTGTTGCGGCCCTTCCAGCCCTGACGGTTCATACCGCCACGGCAGCAGTCGCGGGGGCAGCAGTGAAAGGCGCACCAGTCGCAAAAGCTGCATTTCTTAGCGGTCTTTCCGGGGCGGTGCTGGGGCCGATAGTTGGACTGCTCGGCGGGATTTTCGGGACATGGATGAGCATTAAGAACACAAGCTCGGCCCGCGAGAGGAGATTTGTGGTCACAATGTCCATCGTCGTCTGGCTTGCACTTGTTCTGCTGATAGCCGTTCCTCTGGTATTAGCGATTACCTGCGTGATTCCCAAATGGGCCTGTTGGCCGTTTTCCGCTATTTTTTTTATTTTACTGGTTCCTTCTATCGTGTGGGGCAATGCCCGACAAAGACAAATCCAGATAGAAGAAGGCACATACGTAAGGCAGGTACACCGGCCGATGAAATTAACGAAGGGGAATGTATACGGCGCTTTCGGCGGCAGTATTTTCGGCTCGATAGCCTGGATATTCCCCATGTCATACATTGCCAAAGACTGGCTTGTCGCCTCGGCAGTACTGATATTTGCCATTCTGCTTTTCATCATCAGTACAAAGATATGTCTGCGTGCACAGGGAAAGTACTGGCGTATTGTTATAATCGATATGATGTCGATCGCGCTGCTTACGTTAGTGGTAGTCAACCTGCGGTGGGGAAGGTGGATGGAATTTTATCGTGATGATTCATCACGTTTTAATATGCCTCTTAGAGGTATGAACTTAATATTGTTAGCCGTCTTCAGCGTGTTACTGGTCCTGCTTGTCCTCAGTGCCCGAAAAGAAAGGCAGTTTAAAGAAATAAGATCGGATGGAGACAAGCAGAGATAAGAAGAAACAGCATGCCCGGCTGATTAAAAGGGCCGGATGATCACAGTTGATACGTCGGGAAGTCCGCGTTACCTCTCAACTCGTCGATTCTATGAAACCCTTGGCTATTGCAAAGAAGCTTGTATTAAAGACTTCTATTCAGCTGGTGATGACAAGATTATTTATATTAAGCGAATATGACGAAGAAAGATTTAGAACATATTTTTTCTATGCGTTTGCAAATGGTTAATTTGACTAATTAAATCGGTTCTATGCCGACGTCGAAGAAAATCGGTTACAATCTTTTTGTTTTTAGGTTCGTAGTATTGCAACAACGAAGCTTGGAGAATTTTTTCCTTGTGCCCGCGAGGGACATGGATTTTTCTACCTTTTGTGTCAAGACCGGATACATACATAGCTGTTGAACTCGTCAGAGGTACCGGGCTAAAATCCTGAACCTGGCGAGGACACCACGAACGTGAGATTAAGTACTCCGCCAGTGCCATCGCATCATCAGCGGTACAACCGGGATGTGAGCTTATAAAATATGGCACAAGATATTGTTCTTTACCTGCTCGACGAGAAGCTTGCTTAAAATAAGCCTCGAATTCTTCAAAGATTTCAAATGGAGGCTTGCCCATCAACTCAAGTACTCGGGGACAATAGTGCTCCGGAGCAACCTTAAGATGGCCACCCACAAAATGCCTAACCAGCAAATTGATATAGTCTTTATTTTGAAGAGCCAGATCGTGACGGATACCTGAGGCTACGTATACGTTTATTCGGGGAGACTGACTTTCCCGCCATTTCAGGAATGATTCCATCATGTTCATTAATTGGCTGGTATCGGATTTGAGATTTTTGCATACCGATGGAGCAAGGCAGCTTATTCGCCGGCAACTGTCAGAACGATCGCATCTCATACCGTACATGTTGGCTGTCGGACCGCCTATGTCGCTGATAGTGCCGCGGAATTGTTTATGCTTTGTTAAGGAACCAGCTTCTGCCAATAAACTTTCGATAGAACGTGAACAAATTTGCCTGTCCTGGTGAATATGAATTGAACAAAATGAACAGCCGCCAAAACAACCGCGATGAGTGGTTATCGAGAAACGTACCGGTTCAAGAGCTGGAACTCCGCCAAATTTATCGTAACTGGGATGCCATCTGCGAGTAAAAGGCAGATCATACAACTCGTCCATTTCTGAGGCATTCAGAGGCTGCGAGGGCGGCATTACCACAATCGTGCCCGGGTCCTGATCTTGGATTACCGGCAGGCCTTTTGGATGAGCCTGGGCCTCATACAATTTCTGAGCATCCATTACTTTGGACGGGTCTTCTTTCTGCTGCGATAATGAAGGCAGGCGTATCGCATTATCCGGTATAGCTGTCTGGCGATTAACCACGTAAGCAGTACCTGGTATGTTTGTTAACTGACTGACGGATTGGCCACTACTTAGCCGTTGGGCAATCTCTTTGATGGCGAGTTCGCCCATTCCGTGTACCAGCAGATCGGCTTTGGCGTCAGTCAAAACTGACCTTTTCAGCTTATCTTCAATAAAATCATAGTGAACAATTCGTCGAATGCTGACCTCAAAACCACCAAGGATTATAGGAATTCCTTTAAAAGCCTCACGAACGCGAGCCGAATAAACAAGCAAAGGACGTCTGGGACGAAGCCCCAAAGTCCCACCGGGGCTATAGACATCTTTTTTTCGGCGATGTCCCATAGAAGCATAGTCGTTAAGCCGCGAATCAATGGCACCGGAGGTAATGCCCCAGAACAGCCGTGGAGGTCCGAGGATTCGAAAGGCATCCACGCTTCGCCAGTCAGGCTGAGCAAGTATAGCCACTCGGTAACCCAGTTTCTCCAGCCACCGGCCCATCAATGCAACGCCGAAAGCGGGATGATCAATATAGGCATCACCGGTAACAAGAATAATATCAGCCCGGTTCCACCCGTGTTGATGCATTTCATCAGGCGTAGTGGGAATAAATTGACTCAAATTATCAGTTTCCATTGCGGACATATGGTAATACTAACATCTCGGGTTTATTTGTTCAAGATTTGCGATCAATGATAACAGCTGGTCACCACGAAAATTCCGACCGGGCAACTGCACAAAGAAAAAATAGTCAACAACTTTTTTATTTAGACCACAGGACACAGTTAATTATAATACTTTAGATGTTTCCGTAATGTTCGTTGGCCTGTATTAACCTGTGGAACGAATTAGTATGATCGAGAATATTTTACTGGCTTTTATTCCTATATTTGCAGCTGTTGATGCTGTGGGAGTACTTCCGATTTTTGTCTTGACAATGGGTAGGGGTATAACTGTCAATGAGTTAATCCATCAAACTTCGGGGTTTTCCCATAACCTTCTCTGTAGCAAGTCCCTGCGAAACCAAAAGCAGGCATTTATCGCCTCTACTGTGACAATTAACAAACGGTATAGAACAAAGTTTGGTTCATTCGGCGGTGGCTGACCAAAACAGATTAACCGTTCACAAAGATCAGGATGTGTTTGAACAATCCAGACCAGATAGATCATCACCAGCACGCATAACAGAACCAATTAACAAATCGCAGACCAACGGAAGGTCCGAATCTTTTCCAACTTCACCTGGCTTTTGAGAAAACGAATGGCCTCTTCGCATTCCCATCTGCGTATGTAGTAACGCAAGACTCGCTTAGCGTCTTTGAGATTATCCACCGGCAGATTGGTCAGCAGCATCAGAGGCATGTTACATCCAGCAAGGCGAGAAACAACCAACGTTAAATCTTGTTATCTGCCAGGCAAACGTACCTTTCCCCAACCGATTTGTGTAATGACAAAAGCAGGTTTGCCATGACGTTTGATCAGTTTGTAGAAGCGATGTGGGGTAGGTGTTTGCTCAGCAAGCTGGCGGGCCTTAAGAGGTATCCACTGCCCATCACCACTACGCTCAAGATCATCGAAAAACCGCAGCAAATGCCGTTTTCCTACCAGCCGAACCACAAAACGATAGTTCCTATCCAGCCAATCTTCGAACATCACCCCCGCATCAAATCCTCTATCTGCTACCAGCACACCACGGTTGCCGGTAAGCTCAAAGATTTTATGAACCGCTTTCAGGACCACCGGATTTTGTCCCGGGCCGTAAGGTTCTTCGTGGCTGAAAGGCTCAAGCAATATAGGGACAGGGTTCTTTCGACTAACTGATGCGTACATTTCCACCAGCCAGTAACCATTGACCAGCTTGCCCCGTAAGACCAACAGCCAACTTACGGGGCTTGCCTGTACTGCCATCACGAACTGTTGCCAGGTAATTCATTTTTTTTTGCTAAGGGCTTGGCCATATCTGACAGGTCCAGGATGATAGGTGTGTCGTCTTTGAAGTTAGGTAGCCAAACCTTCGGCAGTGCCTCTTTAACGTCGTGATTAAAGCTGCTGTTAACCTGCTTACAAAAAACCCGCCAGAATCCCATGAAATATCCGGATTAGAATAGTCGATTGCTGTCGAGGAGGAATGTAACGGGACCATCGTTGGTGCTGGTCACGTGCATATATTCGCCAAAAGCGCCCTTTTCAACAACAATCCCCCGCTCAGCGATAAGCACAATTACCTTTTCGTAAAGCTGCTGTGCCAACTGCGGCTGGGCGGCGGCATCGAAGCCAGGACGACGACCCTTTCGGCAGTCGCCGTGAAGTGTGAAATTGCTGACCAGCAGAACCGCAC
Source organism: Phycisphaerae bacterium (assembly GCA_029858035.1). GTDB lineage: Bacteria > Planctomycetota > Phycisphaerae > Sedimentisphaerales > Anaerobacaceae > CS2-K091. Next base: position 7,249 of record JAOUFU010000041.1, on the reverse strand, counting down.
CGCCGACATCAGGCAGGCTTCGATTCATCTTGCCGTCGTCATCGGGGAAGATACGCAGATTTATGAGCTTTTCAGCTATAAACTCAGCATCTTTGAGGGTGTCTTCCTTTCCGACACTTAGATACACCAGGAGTCCTCTGTCGATTCGGCCAACTGATTGGCCGTTAACTTCAACCTGAGCCTTCGAAACCCGCTGACAAACGAAACGCATAACAGTCCTCAAATTCAATATGAAAGGATTCTAAAACCACGGAGCCGAGGCCGCCCTTCGGATGTGCAGCTCATCAATGACGGCATTTCCCTTGTGGGTGACAAGGTACAGAACCAATTCGGCGATTTCTTCCGGCTGCATAAGGTCCTGCTTTTTTATATCCGGGCGGACTTTTTGTACAAGCTCGGTATCGACTCCGCCGGGACAAAGCAAATGTACGCGAATATTTGAGCCCCTCAGCTCCTCAGCTAATGATATCGTCATTCCCCGAAGGGCATGTTTTGAAGCCGTGTATGCACTCTGGAGGGGATAGCCTTTGACGCCTACGACTGAGGCAATGTTGATAATGTACGCAGCCTCAGCTTTTTTTAGCAGCGGCAGAGCCTCTCTGCAAAGGATAAACGGCGCGCGTGCATTTATACTCATGCAACGGTCGTAATCCTTGGTCAGGGTTTCTTCAAGCTTTGCAGAATGAGTTATGCCGGCATTATTAATCAGTATGTCGAGGCGGCCGAACCTTTCGCCGGTTGCCTTGACGAGGTTTTTAATGGAGCGCTCATCGGTCAGTTCTGTTGGGATTATATGTGCTTTTCCACCGGCGGCTGTTACCTGCTCGGCGGTTTCTTTGAGTTTGTCCATCGCGCGAGCTGCAAGTACGACCGTTGCGGCCTCCTTTGCCATTGCGAGACTGATAGCTTTGCCTATTCCCCGGCTTGCTCCTGTTACTATCGCGACTTTTCCTTTTAACCTTTTTTCCATTTCGCAGTCCTTCTCAAAATCGTTCAGTGATTATAACGGAACAATATGAAAAGGAAAAGTCCCCCATTGCCGGATGTTTTCTGTGGGTGTTATTTTTTAGCTGGTTTTTGGCCTGTCTGATTTGGTTATCACCGGGTCCTTGTTCTGCTTGTGCGTGATTCTGCGCGACGTAAATTCCTCTTTTCCTCCACCATTTTTTTGGAGATTTTGTCTAATCTCTCGTTCCTTGTTACGAGCAGTCCATCGATAACCACCGTTGTCTTTGACGCTTTATCTTCGAAGGCGATTTTTCTTGCAAAATTAAGCTCTTCTGCGACCTGCTGGTATACGGCTTTTGCCAGTATCGGGGAGCTTGCGCTCTGCCTGGCCGTCCATCCTCGCATCTCCCTTATGCCCAGCCTGTCTATGGTTTTCAACTCTATTTCCAGTCCTTCAAAAGTCTTAATTTTTGCTTTCACTGTATTCGGATCCGTAAATGGGAGTTTCATGGTTACTTTTGTTATCGTTTGGGTGCCTGTCATATCCTGCCGAGACCTTCTGCTGCTGCTCCGCCTTGTAGTATCCTGAAATCTTCCTCCATCATTATAGCTACTATTATATCCGCTTTCCCTTGTACCTGTGCGTCCGCGGACGCTCCTTTGCGACCTTCCACCCCTCCTTGACTCCAGCATCTCTCGGCGCATTTCTTCTTCCTGCATTGTTTCGCCAATTTTTTCCAAACGCTCGCTTCTTGCCAAAAGTAATCCATCGATTACAACTGTTGTTTTTTCCGCTGATTCCTCCACAGCCTGCTTTCTTATGAATTCAAATTCCGCTCCAATTTGCTCATAGATGGCTTGTACTATTGCATGCGTGGAGCCCTCTAAGCCGTTAATCCATTCGGTTATCTCCTCTTCGCTTTGCTGTTCAACATTTTCCAATGCTTCTTCCAGGCCTGCAAATGCCTTGATTCGATCTTTAATCGCATTTGGATCGTTTGGTTCGGTAACAACAACTTCGTGAGCATCAAGAATCGGCTTTACATCTTTTCGCTTAGTCATCTCGCAAGTCACAATGCTATCTATCTTCACAGGTATTGGCGGCTGCTGTGACTGCTGACCGGCAACCTCTACCTTTATCTGTCCCGATATCTCTTGATTTGTCTTGCTGCTGATTAGTCTTCCTGTTGACTCTTCGACTTCTATCAGCCCCTGCTGTTTTCCTGACAGCTCGTAGCTTACCTTTGTGGAGCCAATTCCAATAGGCTCCGCTTTAGGATTCGATTTGATGCCGGACTTAACCTCTATAAATGATATCCCATCCCTGCGATCTTTCAAAATCCATTCATTTTCTACCGTCATTGCGGCGCTTTGAGTCAAAGTGAGCGTTTTTCTCCAGGAATCCCCGATACCCACAGGTTTTTCCGGATATATCGCCATTGTGCTTTCCATCATTTCTTTTATGCCTTCTTCATTGATAAATTGCTTTATGCCCACCATCATTGCTTCTTTCATGGGCCCTTCAGGGAGCTTCTTTCCAACGTTGTTTCGTATCGCCTGTAAACCCTCGACTTCTTCAACCCTGCCCTTTGGAGTAGTTTTCAGTGAAAAACTCTCTTCTAAAAGCGCAGCAAATCCTTGCGCCATAAGTGGAGCCGGCAAACCTTTTTGAGATGAATCGTATACAACCTTGCCCCCAGCTCCCGTTTGTATTAACTTCGCCCACCTGTAAGTATAGCTCAGCCATGCATTTCCATTTGGCTCTACCTTTTTAACATCCAAATCGCAGCCAAGACCTATAGTCTGCTCCATATTCTGTTCCTGACCGCTGATATTTTGAGAAATTTTTTGCTCTGTAACGAACCGCAAATAATACTTTTCACCCTCTTTAAATCGCATTTGATATTGTATCTTTTCGTCGTTTTGTTGTAGTTGAACAAGTGGTCTCGGCACATTTATCGCAGCAAAACTTTGTGTGACGCTTAAAAAAACGGTAATTAAAGTCGTAAGCAACATAACTATACTTTTCACAATATATCCTCAGGTATTTTGGAAATGTTAATAAAGACCAATCGATTTTCTTAACCGGTCATTTAAGATCTTCATAACAATTATACACAAAAAAACTTTCCTACTGATATGAAAATTGTCAAAAAATGAAATTTCATTACTTTTTAAGCCTTTTCTACAGATTCAAGCCCAATATTTTCCGCTATTCTATCGAATTCATCGAGTGATCGAAATTCGATGATTATCTTTCCTCTGCTACCATTTTTTCTCGTTTCAATGATTACCTTTGTGCCGAGCTGTGTGCATAATTTGCTTTCCAGGTCAAGTATATGAGCCGGTTTTGTGCTTTCTGTCTTTTTCGTCTCTCTTGTGCCTGTAAGGTACTTTCTGACCAATCTTTCGATCTCACGTACGCTCAGCCTGCCTGCCATTGCCCGATTGGCGAGTTTACGTCTGAGTTCATCTGTCGGCAGGGCGATTATAGCACGTGCGTGACCCATTGTTAATTTGCGCTGGGCCAACATTTGCTTTATTTCGTTCGGTAAGTCCAGTAGCCGTATATAGTTAGCGATTACGGAGCGGTCTTCACCGAGCCGTTGTGCAGCCTCTGCCTGAGTTAGAGAGAATGTGGTTAAATAGCTCTGATAACACTTAGCACGTTCTATAGGATTAAGATCAGCCCTGTGAATGTTCTCAATCAATGCCAATTCCAGCAATTGCTGGTCTGTTGCCCGCCTAACTAAAGCCGGTATTTTCTTCATAGATGCTAATTTTGCGGCCCTGAATCTGCGTTCACCTGCAATAAGCTCGTATCCTTCTGATGCAGGCCTAACGATAATTGGCTGAATTATTCCATTTGTCCTTATAGATTCAGCCAAATCCTCCAGCTCTTGCTGGTCCCATACAGTTCTTGCCTGATAGGGATTCGGCGATATTGATTCGATGCTAATTTCTTTCAGGGAATCCTGTAACTCTTTATCTGGTGGGAAGTTAGTGTCGTCAGTATCATCAATAGATTTGCGATTAGCGTATGCCTCACGTACAGATGTTATCGGACCCAACAATGACTCCAGCCCCCTGCCGAGATGTTTTTGTTTTTCTTTCTTTCTTATAGCCATATAAATACTCCTTTATATTACGGCTTCCATTATTCCACAAACCTCTTTGTCTTTTACTCACTAAGACCGACGGTTAACTTACAATGCGAGCCTAAGCTCATTCAACTTTCAGTAAAGATCCTAAATATTAATTCGGAATTTTGCTATAAAATCTGCAACTTTGGAAGAACAAAAACTCCATTTCATAAAAAAAGTTTCACGTGAAACAATGACAATTCAGAAACAGCAACAAAGATTTATCAGATATAGGATTCTGGCTATATATGAAATTAGATACGATTGTAGTGACACATTTTGACTTTCATATTTTTAAAAAATAATGTCTTTTCGAATATCCTTTTTTATTTCCTATTAAAGAATGTTATTGGTTAGCCAAAATTTCAAGATTTCTGTCAAATATTTAAAAGTTAATGATTGGATTCTTTCATTATTCTAAGATCAAATTACCATTGAAATACATTATCTTTAGAAGATGTTTTAGTTATCCGGCTGTATATGAAAATGCCTTCTTAAAGATAATTGAACATAATACGCATAACATATTCTTGATATTGATATTTTTATTACCATCTGGTTCTTGCTTGTATAAAAAAATTCTTTCTTTTTTATATTGCCTTTATATAGGAACTGACAGATCCATGATGTTTCACGTGGAACAACTAAATGAATTTAGAAGTGAGAAGTTAGAATTAATAAGAAAAAGTTACAAGGGAAAAGCCCTGATTCATTATAATTAAGTCAGCTATACATGAGATAAACCTTCGCGGCAGAATAGTTTGTTGTATATACACCTAACTTTTCAATAAAAAGGGCTGCCTTTGCCTACCATAAGGTTTGAACGCCGTAATTTGATTTGCCTTAATCGTTGATTGCACTTGTTTGTTTAATATGATATATAAAGGTTTTAACCTGAACGTTTAGGAACAAAAAGATGGAAACAGTTGAATTAAAAACAGCGATAAAAACTCTAACGGCCCGGATTGAGAAAATCCGGGACTGGCTTTGACTTGTCTAATAAGAAGACCGCCCTTGGAGAGATGGAAAAGAAGATGTCCGTCGAGGGATTCTGGGACAACCCGGAAAAAGCCCAATCCGTAGTAACTCAACTAAGCGCACTTAAATCAGTAATCGAACCTTTCGAAGAAATCCGACGAGAGGTGGAAGACTTACAGGAGCTATTCGACTTAGCTGCCGCCGAATCAGACAAAGAGGAGCTAGCACAATTAGAAGATGACCTGGCGAACCTTGTAAATAGATGCGAGCAAATCGAGCTTGCCGGGCTGTTATCCAATCCGGAGGACATGAAAAACTGCTTTTTCAGTATTCACGCGGGGGCAGGGGGGACAGAAAGCTGTGACTGGGCGAATATGCTGCTTAGAATGTACATCAGGCACTTTGAAAAAAATAAATACAAATTCCGTGAACTCGCTATCACTCCGGGAGAAGAGGTGGGGATTCGGTCAATAACACTTCAAGTCAGCGGGCCCTTTGCATTTGGTAAACTATCATGCGAGACCGGAGTGCATCGTCTTGTCAGGATAAGTCCGTTCGATTCACAAAAACGAAGGCATACGAGTTTTGCAGCAGTGGATTGTATCCCTGAATTCGATGACGATATAGACATTGAAATCCATGAAGAAGATTTACGGATTGATTTTTACCGTGCCAGCGGGGCGGGGGGTCAACATGTAAATAAGGTCAGCTCGGCAGTACGGATAACGCATGAGCCTACCGGTATCGTGGTACAATGCCAGAACGAGAGGAGCCAGCACAAAAACAAGGCACAGGCCATGAAGATGCTCAAAGCAAAATTGTATATGCTCGAAAAACAAAAACGGGACGCTGAGCTGGCGAAACTTTACAGCAAGAAGGGAGAGATCGCCTGGGGAAACCAGATAAGAAGCTATGTTTTGCAACCTTACAAAATGGTAAAAGACCATCGCACTGAATTTCAGACGGGCAATGTTGATGCGGTGCTGGACGGCGAACTCGACGGTTTTATCGAAAGCTATCTTCGGCACCGGACGAAAAATAGAGAAAGTGAGAATTAGCAACGAAGAAATCTCCATAAAGATTAAAAGGACTTGAAAGGATGAAAGATATTATTGATGTCAAAATAAAAACGCGGACGGTTGATTTTGCCACATGCAAAACGGATTTGCTTGCGACAGGGCACTTCAGCGACGTCAAAGTATTAGACAAAGTGAACGCAGATCTCAACAGGAAACTTGACGGAGCGATCGAGCGATTAATTGAATTAGGTGATTTCAAGGGAACAGATGGTACGAGCTCAATTGTTTATGGCAATTCTAAAATAGGCGCCAAACGGGTCCTGCTGGTAGGGCTCGGCGAAAGGAAAAAAACGACGCTGGATACCATTCGCAAAGCGGCGGCGAACGCGGCCAACAGGGCGGTATCAATGGAGGCGGAGACCCTCAGTCTTTCGGTGCACAGTGCCTTCGGGGGCCGGTTTGATCTGGGCAAGATGGGTCAGGCCTGTGCCGAGGGGACATATTTCGGCAGCTATCGCTATGACGAGTTTGTTACCGAGAGCGAAAACGGGCGACTGGAGAGGCTTATCGTTGAGGTGATTGATCCTGACTCTTCAAAGACAAGAAAGCTCAATAAAGGTATTAATAACGGCGTTATTATCGGCAGATCGCAAAGTTATGCACGTACGTTAATGAACCGGCCGGCGAATGTAATGAATCCGGTTAAACTGGCAGCGGCTGCGAAAAAGACAGCCGGCGAGTGCAAAAACTTAAGCTGTACGGTTTTTGACGAAAAGCAATTAGCCTCCAAAGGGATGGGGGGGATCCTTGCGGTTGGTTCCGGTTCGTCAAACAAGCCCCGATTAATAGTGCTGAGGTATATGCCTTCCGGTCGAGTCAGCCCGAAAGTTCCCACGGTTGGTTTGGTCGGTAAGGCGATAACGTTCGATTCCGGAGGGATAAGCATCAAGCCGGCACCCAATATGGACCAAATGAAATTAGATAAAACGGGCGGTATTGCGGTGTTATGCACAATGAAAGCAGTGGCGGAACTGGGATTAGGCGTTCGTGTTCTCGGATTGATTCCTTCTGCGGAGAATCTGCCGAGCGGTTCAAGCTATCGGCCCGGTGACATCATTACGACTTTCAGCAAAAAAACGGTTGAGGTCCAGAATACCGATG